>NZ_RSCK01000003.1:0-5251 GCF_003991895.1 Chroococcidiopsis cubana SAG 39.79 | reverse complement strand
ATGAGACAATGCGAACTTTACTAGGAGAGTGTATGGCTGCTGCTTATATCCAAGACGAAACTGAGTTTAATACGCTACTAGAAACTGAGCTAGTGTTTGTAGTAGACTGTACAGCTACTTGGTGTGGACCTTGCAAACTGATTGCTCCCTTAATCGACCAATTGGCACAGGAGTATGGCGACCGTGCCAAGGTCTTGAAGCTAGACTTAGATGCCAACCAACCGATTGCCAAACGATTTGGGATTCGCAGTATTCCTGCTGTGATGCTGTTCCAACAAGGCGAGTTGGTAGAAACAATCGTCGGTGCTAAACCCTACGAAGAATTCAGCAACGCTGTGGCTAAGTATTTAGCTTAACGGTTTTGTTGGGCATACTAATAAGGGTTAGGGTGTCTCTACAATCAGTGGTGCTACTCGTTTGCAGATCCAAAAAGAGCAATCGCGCTCTCCGAGTGGTTAGCTTGAGTGGGAAGTAAATGAGCGCCGCTGGCTGCTGCTGCACCAAATGCAGCACTTTGTAAAAAACCACGCCGTGAAACACCTTGAAGCAATATCTTCTTTTTCTTCCCCGATTTCATAAATTGTTCCTCAAGCAACAACGCCGAGTATCTTCCCCAACTGATGTATATCAAAGGTAGTCAGATGAAAACCAACTGATGTTTCTGCCCAAGGTTCATAATCCCAAGCTTCACACCGAAAGCGTCCCATTCTTTGTAAAACTTCACTCCCTACACTCAGGCGGAGTGAAAGCGACTAGGCGTAGTTTACGCTCGCGACCGCGAGATTTTATCGAAGAAGGAGTCAGGAGCCAGAGGTTCTATTGCAAAAACTTGATGAGAACATGAAATCTGGTCGATTGAAGCGGATTATGCAACAACTCCGAAAATTTGAGACAGAAACGACGAGATCGGCAATTTGACAACAATTTGTTCTCAAACTCTGTTGCTTACCAAAACGGCAACGCTCTCATACTAAATCCGATCTTCAACTTCTTCCCCAACTGCACGGTAGTAAGCAGCGATCGCCGCCTCTTGTTCGCCGCGCAGGGTGTAGCGCCGAAAAGCTTTCTCGCTCTGATGACCGGTCAGCTTTCTAGCGTGAGTCGGATCGACACCCATCAGCAATAACTCGGTGCTGTATGTGTGACGGAACGAGTGTGGGTGTAGCTGAGGAATTTCTGCCAATTCACCGATCTTTTCTATGGCAAAGTAGATGCCATGATAGCTCAATCTTTCCCCTTTACGAGTGGCGTGATGGGACAGAATCAAAGGGCGATCGCCCTTTATCTCTTCACCTTGTGACTCGCGCCATGACAAATACTCCATAAGTGCATCGCGGCTCTGTTTTCGTAGCGGCACTAATCGCGGCTCGTTTGTCTTCGTATCTGCCACAAAGATTAGCTTGCCATCAAACGCACCGACATTGAGGCTAACAATTTCTCCCGCCCGCAAGCCGTGGCTTAAAATGTGGAGTAAAGCTAGATCTCGCTGTTGTGTCTCGCCCAGATACTCGGTTGCCGCCCAAATTCGCTCTACTTGCTCGGCTGTTAAGCTTTGGGCAGGGGGTAGAGGGATCTTCTCTAGCTTCACACTAGCAGTCGGATTGATGGCAAGGATGTCGGGATAAGTCTGCACCATCCAGCCAAAGAAGCTTTTGAGCGTGGCGATCGCGCTGTTGATACTACTTTTTGAGAGCGATCTGCCCGATTGTAACTGTACTTCCTCCACCAAATAAGCCTTATACTGAGCGATGTGGCGCGGTTTGATCTCACCCCACAGCAGATCGGTCCAGGCAATAAAGCGCCTCAGTTCTCGTTCGTAAACCTTGCGCGAGTTAGGTGCTAAGTTGTTACTGTTGATGAACTCTCTAATCTTACTAATACGGATGTCAGTTGTTATCGTCTTAATCTTAACAGGTCTGCCCCGTCTCGTCGGTTGAGCTGGAGGTACAGTATCCAAGCTACCAGAATTAAGGGAAATCACTTTGATGGGTGGTAGGCGATCGCTAATATCCATTGTGGTAATGCTTAAATTAAATCGGGGTCTTCGCCTAATTCCCGCAGCCTTTGTGCCAGTCTATCTGCCCTTTGTTTTTCGACTTCCTCTGGCAGCAAGACTAAATTGAAGGCGCGATCGTAGAAGCGCAACCAATCACAAGTTCCAGTCGGCGGTTCTCGGCGGATACTACCATTCCAAGTGCCCAGCCACAATTCTAAAGTTTCGCACCACAACCAACCGCGCTCGTTGGGAATCAAGGGCTGGTAGCCGCGCCCTAATTCCAAGTGCCATCCCGTCAGCTCCTGGGCAGCAAAAGGATCGAAAACGAAGTAATCTGGAGTGCGGAACACCCGTTCGTATAAATCTTTTTTCACTCCGCGATCCACATTCGCCGTACTCGGTGACAGTAATTCGACGATCGCATCGGGATAGCGACCGTCTTCTTCCCACACCACCCAGCCCTGGCGCTCGCGGCTACCGTCTACATCCAAGGCAACAAAAAAATCTGGACCGCGAAAGTCACGATTCATCGCTTGATTGCGGCTGTAGTAGACGAACATATTGCCACCCGCAAAAAAGTCCGATCGCCCAGATAGTGCCGACAGCGCCGAATCAATCAGAACGTTCATCGCAATCCGGTGGCGGTTAGTCTCCAATGGTTCTCCATCATCAAAAACGAGATCGCTGGGTGGTTCTGGCGCTGACCAATCTATTACCTGGTTAGAAGATATTTCTTGTGATTTCGTGGTTTCAGCTGACATAGCTTTCTCTTGCGCCATGACGAACGCGATAACTTCGTTAAGCTGCGCTAACGCTTTTCTGCTGAAATCAAAAATTGAGCTAGTCGGTCAACTTATGCTTTCAGTTTTATCAGTATATCACCCTCTTTATATAAAATAAGTTACAATTATCTTTTATCCGACTAAACTACGACTAAATTAGAAATAGTACAAGTGTTCTATAATCAAACGTGGCTGGTATCATATCGCAACAGAAGCTTTACGCTCGTAGGAATTGAAATAGATTGAGAGGTGGAACTATTTCGATCCTTGGGTGTAGAAGCGCTTACGAATAGGAATTTTAAGGATTTTTTAAAAAATGAAGATCAAACCTGTTAAAATCGCTGTGCAAAAGGAATTACAGAAATCGGCTTGGGTCGAGATCCAAAACCATTTCGCGCTAAGATACACTTCCAGCTCAAAGCCCTATTGAGTAAACTGCCTATAGAGAAGAAGTTTTCGTACTCCAGCCGTGTAAGAACCCATATATATCGAGGTCCGACCAAAAATCATTTCTCTATAAAGAGAGTAGTTTACAATGTGTGTACAAAGTGTATAATTGCATTGTACTCACTAGTACATAAAAACTAATTCGATAAGTAGTTGCAAGACAGGAAAAAAACTGTAATTGCAGCGGATTTTTCTGACTACACAGATAATGTAGTCAATAAGGATGGAGGAAACGAGGAAACTATGCTCACCTGCCGCGACATAGCGAAATACTTTCTAGCTCAAGAGGATGAAGATGCTGGCGATCTAATCTCTAATCTTAAGCTTCAGAAACTGGTTTACTATGCCCAAGGCTTCCATTTAGCTTTGTATGATGAGCCGCTATTTTCCGAACGGATTGAAGCATGGACGCATGGTCCCGTTATACCTGAGTTGTACCGTGATTATAAAGAATTCGGAGCTAATGGCATTCCGTATCCTGATGACATAGACTTTTCCACCTATGATGAGAAAACTCGTAGTCTTTTAGATGAAGTTTATTGTGTTTTTGGGCAGTTCTCTGCATGGAAGTTGAGAAATATGACACATGAAGAAGCTCCTTGGAAGGACGTTTCTGAGCCAGGTGGTGAGATTACCCAAAGTGCTATGAAAGAATACTTCAAAACTCAGCTCAACCATTCAGTCACGGTGTAATGTCGCTTCGATTTAATGCTAATAATCGTCAGGAGAAGGGAAAATCGATTAGTGCCAGAAAAGCCAGCGATACTAATCCTGAGCAAGAACCCCCTATCTTCTGTCTACGGTTTTTAAGTAAAGACTACTGTTTATCTAAGTGTACAAAAGATGAGAAGTCTGCTTTCGCTGATACAATTTTCAAGCTCAGTCAGTTGACATGGAGTGAAATAAACTCTTCTAGACGGCATGGTTTAGGTTATGAGAAGATTGCCAGAGATTCGCTGAAGGCTTCTGTTCCAAAGCATATTACTGATGATGTGAATTTTATCGCTTTCCGGTTCTGCGCTAAGGCTCCGATGATTGGATATCGCGATCGGGCTGTATTTCATGTACTTTGGCTCGATCGGAATTTCACACTCTACAATCACTAGAGTCGGCTAGGGGATAACATGAGGAGCAAGACGAGCGCTTATCCCTTATTGTTCTTTAAGGTAGGCAGCTAAAGCATTATGTAAGGAGCGAAATGTTCTCAGATCTTACTCCATTTTAGAAAGAAAACGTAGTCCGGATCGTTCCCACGTAAATCGTATCGTTATCTTTAATTGTGTTCGGGATTGGTAATGACCAGCACTCCTGGAGTAATGCCAATATTTTTGGTAACTTGGAAGCGATAGAAAGCTTCTAGGTGCAAAGAGGAATCCCTATCTTCACGGTCATTAATATCGTTACTAGTCACTTTAGGCGGTAAGCCAACCACGATACCACCCAAGTTGCCTTCTCGTAACAGATCTGGAAAAGCTAGAGTTACTGCATAGTAAAAGATAGAAGCATTAGCTCCATCAATTGCACCTGAGACAGCTTCAGCTCGCGTGTAGCCAGCCCAACCGCCCAAGGCAATCTTGGGGTTGATTTGAAAATTCGCTGCTAACCCATAAGAATCTGACGTGTAGCTTTCTCCATCAAATGGGTCATTGGAGTATGTACTTCCAACTCCTGCAACGCCTGCATCAAGACCATTATAGGAGCGCACGTAGGTCAGACCCAGAGCGATAGTATCAGTGGGTTTCAAGGTCAGCTGGGCTAATGCTACAAAAGGACCTCCAGTCAACCCAGATGTAGGGTTTTCGGCTTCACTGGCTAAATAAGCTAGGGATAGGTTAACTGCATCGCTAAATTCATATGTTAGACCTGCCCCTGAACCATACCCAACTTGCGAATAGATGGGACTGCGGTAGCCAAACGCAGAAACAGCACCATCCTTTACATCTCCAAAGTAGGGATCGATCAGATCGACAAAATCTCCTAAAACACCACCGTAAGGTTCGACAAGAACCGTCAGGCGATCGCCTAT
>NZ_RSCK01000002.1:254167-273251 GCF_003991895.1 Chroococcidiopsis cubana SAG 39.79 | reverse complement strand
TGTCCCCCTTGTCCCCCTTGTCCCCCTTGTCCCCCTTGTCCCCCTTGTCCTTCTTCCCACGAGTAGCTAAAACACTCACAAAGCTTTCTCGTAAATCCGGTAGGTTTTGTGAATTTTACCACCAGCAGCCTCTACAAGCTTGCGAGAAGCAGAGTTATCTTCGTAAATATGTCCTAATTCCGCTCGTTTGTAAGGCTTGCCTTTTTTAATTCCGCCTTGCATTCCCAAATAAATGAGAGCCAAAGAAACCATTTTGCGGCGATATTCAGGGAGGGAGCAAATGTAAATTACTCTCCCTTGGTCAATTTGGCGGCGATACCACAAGAATTTTAACGTGCCGAGCCAATCGAGTTTGCCGCCTAGATGCTTGAGAGCGATATTGTAGTCAGGTAATCCCATCCACATCCCCACCATTTCACCGTTGTATTCCGCAATGGGAAAAACATCAGGGTCGATCAGAGATTGAAACGATCGCGCTTTATCTAAAAACTCTGCTGGGGTTTGCGGTGAATAACTGTAGTTGTCGGTAAACATGCGCACGAGGAGATCGTAAACTTTCAGCGCATCTGCCTCAAATTCCTCACCCTTGGTTCTAATGGGACGAAAAGTTATGCCAGCTTTACAAGCGATACGATAAGCCTTTTCAAATTCCGTTGGTAAAGGTTTATCTAGGGGAAAGTTATACGTGTAAGCATCTTTACCTTTGTACCAACCATCCCGTTCGATAAACTCTGGGTAATAGGGTGGATTGTAAGGCATTAAAATCATCGGCGGGGAGTCAAAGCCATCGACTAAAAACAAACAGCCGTTGTGAGTTGAAAAATCGATTGGTCCCCTAACTACAGTCATACCTTGTTCTCGCAGCCAATCACAAGCAACCTGGAGGAGGGCTTGAGCCACATCAAAATCGGAGATACATTCAAAAAAACCGAAGACTCCGACATTTTGACCTTCTTTCTCTATCAACCGTTGATTCACAGCAGCAACAATTCTGCCGATTGGTTCTCCTGACTGAGATAGAGCGATAAATTGCTGTGCCTTACCATACTCAAAGAAAGTATTGCTAGGCGAGAATTGCTTGGCTTCACTGCTGCGGATGGGGGGAACCCAGTAAGGGTCGTTCGCATAAACCCTAGCAGGAACATCGAGAAAAAGTTCTTGTTCTACTGGAGTCGTGACAGGTTTAATTTGAAACTTTGTAATCGTTTGCATAATTTACACAACAGTGTCAAAAAATTGTGCGATCGCTCTTATTTGTAACTGGATGAAATACACGCTCCGTGGGGGCGCACAGCTGTGCGCCCCTACAAATGTTATGGACGCAAGCGAAAATTATCTTTGAAAAAACGATTAAGACCAAAATACAGCAATGCATCCTGGTCTTAAAAAATTATCTAAGTTTTTAATAATTGAATTTGGAATTTAGCTCGTTTCGCTAGGCGCTGATCATGGGTTTGTAGATCGTATCCCGAATTGCTACCATTCCTTCGACTAACCGATCCATATCCTCTTCGGTGTGCAAGGCATTAACGGTGATCCGCAAGCGTGGCTTAGCAATGTACCAAATTGCCGATGCCCAGATGCCATGTGCTTGCATTAATTGACGGGCAAAGTATTTCGGATTGCACTCAGTGGGTAACACGACGGGGACGACGTTGGTTTCGCCCAAAGCTTCAAAATCATGCTTAGCCAAACGCGATCGCAAATATTTGGTTTTTGCTTGCAGTTGTTGTACCAGTTCGGGATGTTGGCGCACTTGGCGAATGCTTTCCAAAGCAGCAGCAGCGGTAGGTGCGGGTAAAGAAACCGTGCCGATGGAGGTGGGAGAGAAATTCATCAACGGGATCAATTCAGCCACAGGACTGCTAATTGCTGCCCCAGCCGAAGCCGCAAACTTAGAAAATGTGGTCATAATCAACGGCACGATCCCCCGCGCGATCGCATTTTGAGGGGTTATCCCAAAATACTCGTAAATCCCCCTCCCCGTGGCTCCAATCGCGCCGCTAGCGTGTGCCTCATCCATGACCAGCACGCTACCTTCATAGTTTTGCAGCACATCAAGCATATCTGGTAGAGGGGCGATGTCACCATCCATCGAGAAGACAGCATCGGACACTACCATAATTCTGTCGTCGGGACGAGCATAGCGATATAACTTCCGCTCCAAGTCTTCAGTATCGCAGTGGCGATAGGCTTTGACGCGGACGCGGGGACTGTGGCTGAAGACTTTTCCAGAGCGAGTCCCGGCATTGACAACAGCCGAGACAATACAGCCGTGGTTGAGTACGTCCGTCAGGATCAGAGTCTCTCGCGTATTTTGAAATCCTGGTACGGGAATAGCGAGATGACAAAAAGCATCCATCAAGGCTTGCATTGCCATCCAAGCATTCAAAAATAGCTGGGTGTGGGGCAGATGCTTAAAAGCAGAGATTTCTGCTTCGAGTTGACGGTGTAAGTCAATGCGACCGTTTAAAACTGAGGTTCCACTATTAGAAGTACCGTATTGCAAGATCGCATCAATTGCCGCTTGCTGCACGGCTTCGTTCTGCACCAGTCCCAATACATCATTGGTGCAGAATGTCAAGACATTTTGCCGCTTGCCCGTTGCTCCTTCTTCGATTTCAACTAAATTACCCTGACGGCGATGACAAATGAACTCGTCGGGGGCTAGCCCGCTGTCATATAAGCGCTGAACGTACTCTTTGACTACTTGCACGAATTTACTCCCCTCACCTGAAATTCCCAGATAGCTTTGTGCGTCTGGCTAAACATTATTAATATTTTCCCTGGTTAGGTAATTTTTAGACTATCCAGGTTGTCATTTCCTGCCGGCTCGGGCAGCTTAATTGAGTCTATGAATAAGACATTTTGCCAGCACTATACCATTCCTAGCGATCGAGCCAGCGATCTTTGACTGTATTGACGAGATAATTGCTTCATGCGATTGATAATAAATTAGCTTGACTATACCCGACTAGAAGAGATCGCTGCCGATTAAGACAGCGATTCCCCCTGCTGGTTCCCTGAAAGTTGGGAAGACAGGGTTTTGCGGCGATATTGCTCGTATTGCCGCATCATGACCTTTTGCAAGGCAATAATTGCCGGATTAATCTCTACATAGCGACGTTGGGGGTTGTTTGAATAAGTGCGTTGCTCGCTCTCCATCATTTCGATATCTTGATCGAGAAACTTGGAAAATAGAAAGCGCCAGATATAAGCAGAAATCAGGGGTTTGAACGGCTGCACCAACCACTTAGGTAAATTCAGCCGCAGAAACATCAAGGCAAACGATTTGGTTTCTGTTGCTCCCATAGGCGATCGCATCAGGTATAAAGAGGAAACCCCCTCTAGAGAACTGTGGTAGTGGGGATATTGGTAATGGAGCGTGACAGTCCGGGTTGTCACCTCATCACCGCGATCGCTCAAACCCAGAATTTTCGTCATGACTCCCTTATAAGACACTCGATAATCGGCATGAACCGATGATTCTGTTGTCTTCAAGCTAGTCAGCACGGGGTCAAACCAACCTTGGAGATTTTTGTGTAAAAACCCGTGAAACACATCCATCGTGTTTTCGTTGCAGATGGTGAAATGCGCCTGGAAATGAGCCGGAATCGGAACCATCAGACAATCTGGATCGTCGAATTCCGGTATTTCTGGTAAGGGAATGCTAGTTGCCAAACTCGCATCGCCAGGAAAAATCCAGATCAGATTGTATTTTTCGCGGACGGGGTAGCTACGAACTTGAGCGCATGGTAGTTTGTGTGTCTCAGGGAGGTATGGAATTTTGACGCATTGACCTGCACCATTAAATTCCCAACCGTGATAGGGACACAATAAATGTTTCCCTTGAATTTGCCCTTTATGTAGAGCCACACCCTTATGCGCGCACGCATCATCTAAAGCATGAAGTTGTCCGTCCGTGTCGCGGAAAACAGCAATTGCTTGTTTCCAGATCGTTACGGGCATAATATGACCAGGTTGCAGTTTATTTGCCCACCCAACCGGATACCAGTAATCTGGATTAATCCCGATCTCGCGGATAGCATTCTGAACTGTCTGACTTGTTAAGGTCGTAGCCAGTTCCATGAATCGTTCCTCTCTTGCCTGATTCTGACAATATTTAGCTTTCTAGTGTCCCTTAATTCAGCTAAATTGTCAGCATAATTCCTGACAGCACGCCAACTGTCCACTCATACTAATAGGGAATAGGGAGAGGAGAGCTGAGAGAGCTGAGGAGGCTGAGGGAGAGTCGCGGAGAAAAAACAAAAGTGCCTCTTGCCTCTCGCCTTTCACCAACAACCATCAACCAACAACCATCAACCAACAACGAATGACAAATGACAAATGACCAACTATCAGTGACGACTTCCTCAACATGCGCAAATTATCACTATCGCCAACAGTAGCTTTTGCCGCGATCGCCCGTAACCCACAGTTAATGGTGTTGATGGCGGCTGGCTCCCTAACTACGATGACTGGAGCAGTGTTTAACCCTGCCTTGGGGGAGATCAAACACCAACTTCAGCTGGCTCCAGAGATTGGCGGTTATTTAGCAGCCGCTCATGTTTGGGCGCTGGGTCTTTTTAGTCTTCCCCTCGGAATTCTCTCCGATCGCGTGGGGAGAGTAAAGGTACTCGTAGTTTCCCTACTTTGCTATGCCGTCTTTGGTGCTGCGGGAGTCACGGTAGACAATTTCCTCCCCTTAATCGCGTTGCGAGGATGTTTGGGAATCGCTACAGCCGGAATTACATCTGCTAGCTTGGGTTTGCTCACAAGTATGTATGAGGGTGAGGAACGAGCCAAAGCATTAGGTTACGCCACGGGGACGCTGACGCTAGCGGGGATCGTCTTTCCATTGTTAGGGGGCGGAGTTGGCTATTTCTTCCACTGGCGATACATTTTCTGCCTATACGCGATCGGGCTACCATTGGCAGTATTGACAGCCAAGATTTTGCCACAGCCACCCGAACGTACTTCAGTCAAAACAGAGCAACGACCTAAGCATAAACTATGGCAAGTTTTAGGACGCTACCAAACAATTTGGTTATTGCTAACTCTGAGCTTGACATCAATCGTGATGTACTCGGTTGTCTTCTATACCCCGCAGTATTTCAAAGACACGATTAATGCCAATACGCTAACTAACAGCCTCGTCTTAGCTTCTCGCGCTCTGGGTGCAGCCATTATTTCTGCTTTTGGAGCCAGAAAGCTATCTCAATCGTTGGGTTTGTATAAAGCTACGGCTGTAGGCTTCATCATGATGGCGCTGACACTTAGCACAATTCCCTTTTTACGAGAGATTAGTTTAATTATGTTAGCTGCGGTCGGTTTTGGTGCTGGGTTTGGTCTGATCCTACCCAACCTTTACGATGCTCTAGCGAGTCTTGCGCCTTCCCAGTTGCGATCGAGCGTTCTATCAGCGGGGGCTGGCGCGGGCTTCATCGGGCAATCTTTCTGTCCAATTGTGTTAGGCTTTATCGTCAAAAACAACGGCATAGAAGCTGCTTTTTACACGGCTGCAAGTGCTTCGATTGTCATCGGGATGCTGTTGCTCGTATTCGGGAGTCAGGAATGAGTGGTGCGTGGTGCGTGGTGCGTGAATGAATTTTGAATTTTTTGAATTGCTCCCTTGTCCTCCTTGTCTCCCTTGTCCCCTCCATCCTATGCTTCATCTTCTGGTAACCTCACTTCTTGCTGTACCTGCAAGCCAGATAAGAAATTGCGATCTTCGCTGATGTGGGGAAACTTGAGTTGAGAATCGGGAATGCCCTTTTCTATCTGTCGCTGGCGGAGGATGGCAAAGCTACCAGGAGCTAAAATTCGCAGTCGGGGTGGCGGAATCGGATCTTTGCGGCTAATTTCATAGTGGGTGTTTGCCGCTTGTAATTTGCGATCGCACTCGCTTAAAAAAGCTTGCGGATCTTCAAGCTTGTAGCCATTAGCTAACTCAATATTGAGCAGGTAGCGAGCGGGAAAATCATTTTCCGATAAAGTCATACAAAAATCTTCTAGTAATAAGCTAAATTCCTGCTGTACGGCTTGCATCACCTGAGTCGCATGGGCTTCCGTCGTCTTTTCTGTCGTAGAAGAAATCAATCCACCTTGACGGTGACGAAATACGATTAACGGTGCTTGCTCGTAAAATCCGACTACCTCGATAACATCGCCAATATCGTAGCGATAAAATCCGTTATAGCTCGTAGTCAGAATGCGATAGCGTTCTCCCGATCTGACTTCGGTAGCGAGTAGCGTTTTCGGTTGTTCTTCTTGCCACTGGTCTTGCGGGATAAATTCAAAAAAACCGCTTTCCAGGGCTAAAATGCTGCTGTCGTCGTCGAGTTCGTGATAGATACTAAACATCCCTTCGGCAGAAGAAAATACTGCGCCGAAAATGGGTGTATTGTTGAAGTAGGTAGGGAATCGTTGAAAGTAAAAGTCGGACGTACCTCCACGGGCGCAGGCGACAAAAGACAAATTTGACCAGGCGAGATGAGGGGTGAGCTTACCTTCCGACTGGAGAATTTCCCGTAATTCATTGGCTCGAACTGGATTGGCTGATAAGCGCTGCTCTAATGTCAGCCGAATTTCCGGTTCTACTTCTAACCAATTGGCAATGGTTCCTGTTTCGATATCGTGGATTAGGTCTTCACCAAATTTTTCCAAATAGTTGCAGGTACGGAGGATGAGCATTGGAAAGTTAGCTAACATCCCCCGCATTAAAGGATCTTGTAAGGCAAATAATAAGGCGAGGTAGTGACGGGCAGAGCTATCTGCGACTTGGAGAGTCTCGTATGGCTGAGCAAAAAATTGCCCGTACAGCCATTTATCCATGCTGAGGACACCAGCACTAGCAGGACCGTAGGGAATACCCGCACTGGTACGTCCCCATTGTTGAGTAGAATTTGTCAGGAGAATTTTGCCAAACTGTTGTCCTCTAGAACGTAAGGCGGCGGTTAGAAAGCCCATACTGGTTAGGGTAGCTTGACGAGTGATATTTTGCGATCGCCTCGTCGTCGGAATCATTTTCTTTTTCCCCGTCGAACCACTCGTCAGCGTCAAGTACACCACCGGATCGGCTGTTAGGATATTTTGCTTGCCATTGGCAATGCGCTCCAGAAAAGGTTCGTAGCTGGAATACGGTAAAATTGGCACTCGATCGCGAAAGCGATCGACTGTTTTAATCTCACCGAGCTGATATTTTCTACCAAATTCTGTATCGCGATGAGCTTGTAACAAGCGTAATAAAAACCGTTCTTGTACTTCTGCCGTCCGGCGAGTTTTTTTGATAAAGTTTGCCTTTGTCAAATCTGTAACAGCATTTAAAGCGGACAGAACGAGATTGACCATTCAGCTTTCTCAACTCATCAAATACTGATTCAAGCAGATTAATTGTGTTTAGAATATGACAATTTGGTGTCGAAGTAACTGGTAATTGAGGAGTGGCTGGTGGTTAGTGGCTAGTAGTAAATAGAGTATGGGAAGTGTGGGAAGTGTGAGAGGAGACAAGGGAGAATTTTTGTCTCCCTTGTCTCCCTTGTCTCCCTTGTCTCCCTTGTCTCCCTGCTCCCTGATAACTGGTCACTGGTCACTGGTCACTGACAACTCCACTTCCCGTTCCACTTGCAAGCCAGCGAGAAAATTGCGGTCTTCGCTGATGTGGGGAAATTTTAGTTGAGAATCTGGTACTCCTTTCTCTAATTGCCTTTGCCGCACGATCGCAAAGCTGCCAGGGGCAAGAATTCGCAATCTTGGCGGGGGAATTTGATCGTTGTTAATCCGCTTGACGGCGTAGGAAGTGTGAATTGCACTCAGCTGACGGTCAAAGCGATCGAGAAATTGCTGCGGATTTTCTAATATTTTTCCAGGCGCAAGCTCGATATTCACCAAATAATATGCGGGAATGACATCATCCGATAAGGTAATACAAAAATCTTCTAGAGGTAAGTCAAATTCTTGTTGTAATACCTGCATGACTTGAGTAACATGAAATTCCGTAGTTTTTTCTGAGGTTGAAGACAGCAAGCCACCGCGCCGATGGCGGAATACAATCAGTGGTGCTTGTTCGTAAAATCCGACGACTTCCATGACATCGCCAATGTCGTAGCGATAGAAGCCGCTGTAATTACTCATCAAAATTCGGTAGTAGTTTCCAGGTTTGACTTCGCTAGGTAGTAGTGTTTTTGGTTGTTCTACATCCCACTGATCTTGAGGAATAAACTCGAAAAAAGCACTTTCGATCGCTAAAATACTAGCATCAGAATTTAGCTCTGGGTAAATGCCAAACGCGCCTTCTGACGAACAACAAACCGCGCCAAAACCTGGTGTCTTGCTAAAGTAAGTCGGAAAGCGCTCGAAGTAAAAATCTGAAGTCCCGCCTCTGGCTGCAACTGTGAAGGCAAGATTCGACCATACTGCTTCGGGGGTGAGTCTACCTTCTGCTTGCAAGATTTCTTGTAGTTGCTTGGCACGGTTGGGGTTAGCGACTATTTGCCGTTCTAGTTTTAAGCGCAATTCTGGTTCTAGTTGCAACCAAGGTGCAAGCATTCCTTTGTCAATGTCGCGAATAAAGTCTTCTGCATATTGTTCTAAATAGCCGCAGGTGCGGAGGATCAGCATGGGGAAGTTGGCGACTATTCCCCTTGTATCTGGCTGTTGTAGCGCAAATAGCAGACAAAGATAATGGCGCGTCAGGCTATCGGCTGCTTGCAGTGTCTCAAAGGGATGAGCAAATATTTGCTCGCAGAGAAATTTTCCCATCCGTAGGACTCCAACGCTAGCGGGACCGTAGGGAATTCCACCACTGGTACGTCCCATCAGTTGAGTTGAGTTAGTGGCGATCGCTTTGCCAAATTTAGAACCCCGTTGTCTTAATGCCGAGCTGAGAAAGCCAATACTAGTTAAGTTGGGACGGCGCAAGGAGTTTTGAAAGCGTTTGGTGACTGGGATGAGCTTGTGCGCTCCTGTAGAACCACTCGACAGGTTAAAAAAAACAACGGGATCGGGGGTGAGAATGTTCTGTTCCCCCTGGGCAATGCGATCGCAGTAGGGTGCATAGCTACTGTAGGATGATGTGGGGACACGCTGGCGAAATTGCTCGGCAGTTCTAATATCTTTAAATTCATACTTTTGCCCTAACTCTGTCGCCTGATAAGCTCGTAGTAAATCTCGCAGAAATCGCTCTTGTACTGCTTCAACTTGGCGCGTTTTTTTAACAAAGTTATCCTTTGTATGCTCGGCAACAGTTTGCAACAGTGGTAGCAATAAATTCGTCATTGGCTCCTCACACCTTTTGTCTGCGTTATTATAAATAATAATTGCTTTACCTGATTATTTCGAGTGCGCTTTGTTTAGCAATCGTTAATATATTTCTATGTCTTGCCAAGCTAAAAGTTATTAATAATTATTTAAATTGTATTAAAAAAGTATTTTTTCTTGCCTCGATGGGTAGGTTACGGAAAGTATATCTTACTCTTCATTTTTTTATGCGTTTAACTACTGATAATACTGCTGACAGTATAGCTGATAATACAGCAGTCTCAATTTCACGGATGGAGCTATCGTCGATATCGCCAGATTTATTTTTTGAAAGATATCAGAAAACGGGAACTCCAGTTATTATTACTGGATTAAAAGTAGATGACTGGAATCTAGAGTATCTTTGCAAACAGTTAGATCGGCAAGAATTTCTTTTTCGTTATTACGGACGCGAAAGATATCAACAAGATAAACGCACTTGGCAAAACATTGGCAGCGGGGTTCCTCTCAAAACAATGTCATTTACAGACTATGCAAAGCTGTTGCACAGTCATGAGGCTCACGAAAAGGATATCTATCTAGCTAAATGTTCGCTGAAAAATACAAAGTTAGCCGAGAATAATTTTTTTAGCAATATTAGTCAACAACTAGGGTTAAAAAAGCCTATAGGCAATGTTAATCTTTGGGTAGCCCCTGGAGGGCATTTAGAGTGCCTGCACTACGATACACTGGATGGTATTTTGATCCAGATGCATGGAGCGAAAAAAGTCTTGTTATTTCCACCCAGTCAGACTTATAATCTATATCCATTTTCAATATTTGTCCATTTGCTACGCGGGTTAGAATTGCGTGCTTGGTTTAGTACGGTATATCCAGAAAATCCAGATTTGGTAGCATTTCCCAAATTCAAAAAAGCATGAGAACACAAGCAAGAACTAATCTTAGAGCCAGGAGCAATGCTGTATATTCCTATGGGTTGGTGGCATGAAGTTACGGCATTAGGTGATGAAATGGTGTGTTCTGTCAACCAATTTTGGGGTGTGTATCCTATCTCAAGAGCAATTTTATCTTGGTGTCGTTGGCGAGTGATTTTTAGCAATATGTTGGCAATACCTTACTTATTAACCAAGTTTGCGATCGCTTTTCTGAGTCAAAGCAGACAGCAGCAGATAAAACAAATTTTTTATCGGTTTTGAACCCTCAACTGTAGGGTGGGCAATGCCCACCTTACAATTGGTATTATTAATGAGGTTGTATAAAGTCGTGTCATGAAAACTCGAAATTTCACTGCGATCGTTTATCGAGAAGATGATATGTATGTTGCTGAATGTCCAGAAGTCGGTACAGTAGATCAAGGAGAAACTATAGAACAGGCGGTTGCTAACTTGCGCGAAGCAACAAAACTTTATTTAGAAGAGTTTTCTTTACCTGAAGTAACTCCTAGATATATTACTAATATAGAAGTTAGCTATGCCTAAGATACCAAGGATTTCTAGTCGGGAAGCAATTCGTGCTTTGGAACGTTTAGGATTTGTGCAAGTGTGACAAACAGGTAGCCATGTCATCATGAAGAAAGTAACAACAGAAGGCGAAATTGGCTGCGTCGTTCCAGTACATAGAGAATTGAAGATAGGAACCTTGAGCGGGATTCTTAAGCAAGCTAGAGTAACACCTGAAGATTTGATTGAAAGTCTTGATTGAAGATAGTAGTAGGGTGTGTTACTTAACATACTCTATTACTACGATGAGATACATTTGCAAAGTAAGGTAAAGCTAATTGCTGTTTGTACCAATTTTTATAAACAAAGCGAATCATAAAAGGAACTGTAACTATTGTCAACACAAGTCCCCAGTGTAGATATTCAGAAAAATTATAATTTATAGTTATTTGTTCACTGGGAAAGAAAAATTCTAGAACAATTGTGGCAGCATTATTTATGGCATGAGCGATCGCA
Organism: Chroococcidiopsis cubana SAG 39.79; assembly: GCF_003991895.1. NCBI lineage: Bacteria > Bacillati > Cyanobacteriota > Cyanophyceae > Chroococcidiopsidales > Chroococcidiopsidaceae > Chroococcidiopsis > Chroococcidiopsis cubana. The sequence goes on along the minus strand of NZ_RSCK01000002.1, from coordinate 262,038 downwards.
ATTCCACATAAAGATAGCCAGCGATCGCGACTTGGTAATTTGCCAATTAAATATTTAGGATGAATAGATAGCTGATGACATCTATGTAAAATCCAGATGCTAGGTAAAAGCATCATAAGATAGTAAATGAAATCGTAAAATATCGGATCGTCACTATTCCAGTTAAAGAAGAGTAATAGAAGATCGGAAATAAAAACAAACTCAACAATCAGAATCAAAAGTAAAATAAATATATTTCGAGTTTTAAATTTTACAAAGGGGTTATCCGATCGCAGGTTAAGCATAGGACTCGATTTGATATGGTGGAGGTAATCTATAGCAATCTAAATTGATTTGTGAACGCTTCCCATGTAGAGACGTTACATGTAACGTCTCTACATGGGCTATATAACTATTTGATGTAATTCACTTAGATTTGCGATCGCACTCTTTCTTGAAAAACATGACAGCCGCACGTTTAACCATCAAAGAACTTACCGAAGCCGTTGGGGGAAATTGTACCCCAAGGATGGTGCGACACTATCACCAACTCGGCATTTTGCCACCCCCTGAGCGATCGCGTAGCAATTATCGCCTCTATACTCAGGAAAACGTGCAACAGTTGCGGCGGATTGTGGCACTCAAACAGCAAGGCTTTCAACTTTCCCACATTCGCGAACTCCTCACAAGCGATGCTGCTATCGAAGTAAAAAATTTAACACATCAATTACAACAACAATATCACTCGGTGATGCAACAAATGGCGCGATTGCGGCAGACAGCGACAGCGCTAGAAGGATTGATCGGACGCGATCGCTCCTGTCAAAACCTGCAAGCAGAAGCGATCGCGCAGTTGCGCTTATTAGAAGTGGAAAGCCAAGACGGATTGGTACAGTTAGAACAACTGTGGGAAAATTGGGATGCAGCCACTCACGCTCACCCAGAAGAATTTCAGGAATCTTTGCAACAATTATTACCCGATCTCTCCAATCGTTCGGAGATTGAAATCGATTTGCTGTCCAAACTGGTGCTTGCTTGCGGTGATGTCAGTTTGGTTAATTTTATCCGTGTGGGTAAAGGGGCGATCGCGGCGGCGCGTCATGCCCTCACTCAAGGCTGTGAGATTATCGGCGATGTTGCCCCTGTAGTTGCGGCTTGCGATCGCACCCGTTTGTCTCATTTAGGTTGTCCGGTTACGACCTTAATCGCCGATCCTCACGTTAGCAGCGTTGTGGAAGCCGAGCAAGCCTTTTGGCATCAAAGCCAATGGCAAGAACAGCTACAACAGTTACCAGCAGGCTGTATTTTTGTCGTGGGATACGCCCCATCAGTGCTGATTGCTGCTTGTGATGCTATTACCAAGGGACATTTTCAACCCGCTTTAATCATCGGGATGCCGATTGGTTTCAGCCATGCCCCAGCTGCCAAACGTCGCTTGATGCGTTCTGGTATTCCCTATATTACTGTCGAGGGAACAATGGGTGGCGGATTATTAGCAGCAGTAGCCCTAAATGCTTTAGTTGAATCGACAATTGAGAAACCGGATTGTCATTGTTATTTAGGAAAGTAGGTAGGGGCGGGTTGACCAAAAATCTTTGTCAAAACGAAGTTGTCTGGTGAACCCGCCCGTACGGGAGTTGGGAAAGGGTGTCGTGTAGGGGCGGGTTGACCAAAAATTTTTGTCAAAACGAAGTTGTCTGGTGAACCCGCCCGTACGGGAGTTAGGAAAGGGTGTCGTGTAGGGGCGGGTTTAGCCCGAAATTCACAGCCACGGCAAGAAATCTTTCCTCAAAACTCGCCCTTACAGGGGTCATAGCGAATTGCGTAGCTTGCGAATATCGTAGGGGTATTGCGAATTGTCTCCATCTACAAACGATCTGCGGCGATCGCAGCACCAACTAGCCCAATGTCCGATCGCAGGACGATATGCACGGGAACGTTTTCGAGTAAAGGTCGCATCCGTCCCTTACTGGTGAAGGCGCGGATAAAAGTACCTTCTTGCATTAGGGGAAGAATTTTCGCAGCGATGCCACCAGCAATGTATAACCCTGCATACGGTAAGAGTTTGAGGGCGAGGTTTCCTGCTTCTGCGCCGTAAGCCTCAACAAAAATCTGCATAACCCGTTCTGACAGGCGATCGCTTTTTTCTAGGGCGGCTTTGGAAATTGCGGCGGCTGGATCGACGGTTTTTTCTTTCTTGCCAGCTTGTTTTTCCCAAGCTGCTACAACTTGGGCAATTTCTGGCGATTCTTTCACGTTTTGGCGATCGCGAAAAAATTCGTAGATGGCGACAATTCCTTGTCCCGATACCACTCGTTCTACTGAAACTCGTTGGATGTCGTGCTTGTCCAATAGGTATTTCAAGAGGTGAAAGTCTAACTCGGAACGAGGTGCGAAATCAGCGTGTCCGCCTTCGGAACTAAAGACATGGTAAGTGTCGCCTTGCTGAATTAAAAATCCCTGTCCTAATCCCGTTCCTGCACCAATTACCGCGATAGGCGTACCTGTTTGGGGTTTACCTGCTTGGAGGGTGTGCAAATCTGATTCCTGCAAACCCAATATACCGTAACCAACAGCGGCAAAGTCGTTGATCAGGGAAATGGACTCGATCCCCAACTCTTCTTCTAGCCTGGATGCTTCTAGCAGCCAAGTTAGGTTGGTTAACTGTACTGTATTGTTAACAACTGGACCCGCGATCGCAAAACAAGCTTTTTGCGGTAAGAGTTTTTTGCCCAACTTTTCTTCAGATGTAGCTAAAAACTCTTGGACTATTGGTGCTAAATCTGGATAGTCGCGACTGGTATAGCGTTGTTCGTAAAGGGCTTTGGGTGTTGCTTCTGTTGTTTCCACCAGACGCAAGATCGTCTTCGTGCCACCAATATCTCCTGCTAACAGTATTGTCATAGCGATCGCTTTAATGAAATCGAATAATTTTTTCGGTTTTACTTAAGTGAGATGTGTCGCCATTTAACTCCATCACCCAAGGTTGTTCTGGATCTGGACGAACAACTTTCACTAAGCAGCACAAAGCAGCGTTAACCTCTGTCTGAGCCGTTGCGCCTACCAGACCCATTGTTGCACCTACTACAGATGCCCCGTGTCCTACCAACAGAATATCTTTGGAAAATTCTTCTGCTAATAACCGAGCCGTTTTACCTGCCCGTTCTAGGACAACTTCTCCAGTTTCGGGATATTCTGCCGTGACGCGAGAACTATAGCTAGTGTCGATCCTGGGAAACATGCGGGTTAAAACATCCAGAGGCGCTCTTTTTGGCGCTTGTGGCATCCAAGCAGGATTGAGCCATTCGCTCAAACCAGATTCTAAGTTAATCGAAAGGCTGAGGGCTTCTGCTACGTAGTTGGCTGTTTGCACCGTGCGCAAAAATGGCGAAGCAAAGATATGACTGATATTTTCTCCCTTCAGCCGTCGCGCCAGTTGTTGAGCTTGAACTTTACCATCTTCAGAAATCGGCGGATCGAAGGGTCGTTCTGCGGTAAGGAACCACTCAGGATTGACAAAATCAAGACGATTGGCGTGACGAGCAATCCAGACAATTTGAGTCATAGGAGACAATTCCCAAAGCATAGAATTCGCAGAATGCCAAACCTAAATATAAGCAAGTTAAAAGTCAAAAGTCAAAAGTCAAAGGAGACAGGAGACGAAAGAAACAGGAGATAGAAGGAATCCATTGATTTAAAAACACGGATTTCACCCACGCCTTATGCGCTTACCACCAATTGGCTCCTAACTTAAACCCAACCAACATCAAATAAGTAATTGGTCACTGATTACTGGTCACTGGTCACTGTTAACAGGCGATCGCCCCCAAGGGACGACATTTTCTAGTTTAAAAGTCATGTTTGCACGTACTGGCTCAAACGTTGCTCTAATCTACCTAATAATGTATCTACATCAGAAGCAAGATGCTCGAAACAAATAGGGGGAGGGGGTTCGATTTCAAATTGAATTAACTTAATTTGTCCGTTACCAATACCAAGAATTAAAACTTGTTTTTCAGGATTATGAGCATCAATAAATCCTAAAACTTCTTGGATCTGACTGTTGACGCGATCGTTTAATTTTTCAATTGCAGATTTAGGACAAAAGATAAAACGCGGTGTCGGTTGGATGTCGATACCCAAGGTGTCATCGCTGGCTCCTTTTTCCAAAAACAACCCCCAAGATAGCGCTGCTAACTCTTGTTGATTCTCCTTAACAAAGCAATCTAATTGCTGTCGCCATTGTCCATCTTCTCCAACAGGTTGAGGGCTACCAAATGAGAACATAGTTGGTAATTAGTAATTGGTAATTGGTAGTTGGTAGTTGTTCTATGAGGAACAAATTTATTTTATGCCGGATTGGACGCGCCAGAGCGTGGCGTAGATTCCTCCACGTTCTAGGAGTTGTTCGTGGGTTCCAGATTCGATGAGTTTGCCATACTCCATGACATAGATACAATCGGCATTACGGACGGTGGAAAGACGATGCGCGATCGCAATTGTGGTTCTATCTACAATAATTCGTTCGAGCGATCGCTGAATAGCGGCTTCTGTTTCGTTATCGACGGCTGATGTCGCTTCATCCAAGATTAAAATTGGTGGGTTCTTTAATACCGCACGGGCGATCGCAATTCTTTGTCGTTGTCCGCCTGATAATTTTTGTCCCCTTTCCCCCACAATTGTTTCATAATCTTGGGGCAGTTGCATGATAAATTCATGCGCTTCTGCAACCTTTGCTGCTGAGATAATTTTATCTATATTGGCATCGGGACTACCATAGGCAATATTCTCAGCTACAGTACCGTGAAATAAGAAAACATCCTGACTGACTAAACCAATACAAGCGCGTAAATCTCTCAATTTTAAATCGCGGATATCGATCCCATCTAAGGTAATCGTTCCCGATCGCACTTCGTATAATCTGAGTAGGAGTTTGACTAAAGTACTCTTCCCCGAACCCGTGGAACCAACAATTGCAATGGTTTTCCCAGCAGGAATCTGCAAAGATAGATTTTCAATGACGGGCGATCGCTCGTAATAAGCAAAGGTAACATCTTTTAATATCACCTCTCCTTTTACCTCATGAATTGGTAAGGTAATATCTCCAGTATGAATATCAATGGGAGTGTCGAGTAAATTCATTACTCGATTTGTCGAAGCCATTGCCCGTTGATATTGGTCAAAGGTTTCGCCTAATCTAGTTAGGGGCCACAACAAACGCTGAATTAAAAAGATCAAGACGCTGTACGTCCCTACACTCATTCTGCCCGCGATCGCTTCCATACCTCCAAATAAAAGTAAAGCGGTAAAACCCGCTAAAATAATCATCCGAATTAAGGGAACGAAGGCAGCAGATAGCGCGATCGCTTTTCTGTTACTCTGACGGTAGGCTTGACTTTCCTCTGCAAGTCTGCTTGATTCATAGGCTTCGGCAGTAAAGCTTTTGATCGTCATAATGCCTGACAAATTATTTGCCAGCCTTGCATTCAATAAGCTAACTTTTTCTCGCACCTCTGCATAACGCGGAGCCAAAAGTCGTTGAAACGCTACCGAACCCCACAAAATAAAAGGCATGGGTAACATCGCCATCCAAGCGACGCTAGGAGCGAGAATAAAGAAAGCCCCGCCGATAATTAGAACTGTAGCGGTAACTTGGATAATTTCATTCGCGCCATTATCCAAAAATCGCTCTAATTGATTGATATCATCGCTCAAAACTGACATCAAGCCACCCGTACTGCGTTCTTCAAAATAGGCGAGTTCTAATTCTTGCAAGTGGTTGTAAGCATCGAGGCGGAGTTCGTGTTGAATCCTCTGCGCCAAGTTGCGCCATTTCCTGGCATAGGCATATTCAAAAATTGATTCTAGTATCCAAATAATCACTGTGAGGACGGAGAGAATCAGAAATTGGGCAAAAACATCCTTAACTCCCCAACGGGCAATAATCGAATCTTGACGCTGTACTACCACATCAACAGCAACACCAATCAATACAGGTGGAGCCAGATCGAAGATTTTATTTAAGACAGAATAGAGAGATGCCAGCCAAATTTCCCCGCGATAGTGGCGAGTGTAGGCGAGTAAGCGTTTGAGGGGATGCTTTGGTTGAGGGCGCAACCTTGGGGAAGATTTGCGTTTTGGCGATCGCATTAATGCCTGCGGCTGCATTATCTGTATTATTTACATCTGTGGGTGTATATTCCAAGATAGCGTGGTAAGAAGTCGTAAGTCGTAAGTGGCTGATAACTAGCGACAAGAATTGAGTCTAGCCACTAGCCACCAGCTACTAGTCACTAATAACTAATAACTGATTACAGCCAATTTCCCACTAAAACATAAGCTGCCCAGTAGCCAGGGCGACGATAGTTGGGATAGTTTTTCATCAGATTCAGTTGGGCTTGACGTAGGGCTTCGGCACGGGTGAGTTTAGTTTTGGTGAGTTGTTTGTAAAATTCACCAATAAAAATAGCTGTTGCTTCATCGTCAATTTGCCACAGAGAAGCTAGAGTACTCCTAGCCCCAGCCCTGACAGCAATTCCTGCTAGTCCCAAGGCAGCGCGTCTGTCTCCTATAGCAGTTTCGCACGCGCTGAGGACGAGTAATTCGATCGCATTTGGACGGCGACGGTTGCGCGATCGCAATAAGTCATCAAATTTCCTGACGTTAATTGGTCCATCAGCGGCGAGGATAAATGTATTCTCGGCTTGAGAACTGAATTGACCGTGAGTCGCTAAATGAACTACGTTGAAGCTAGTTGAGTCGATCTTGGTTTCTAGGCTTTTGCTAGTAAAGGCGCGATCGAGTAATTCGGCGATCGCGACTCCGGCTTGTTGAATTAAATTAAATTCCAACCTGACAGCGGGTAAGGGTGGAAAGGGAGAGTTAGCAGGCGGAACGCTAAGTCCAGCAGTTAAGGCTTTGAGATTGGCTGGAGAGATAGGCTGAGGGTTGATGAGTTGCAAACCCGGACTCACGGCGATCGCGTATTTTTCGACCAGATATTGCTTACCATCAAATAATGCAGACATGGGAATATTTCGCAACGCCCCATCTGGGACGAATACTAGGGTTTTGACTCCGCTTTGCTGCAACTCACTAGCAATAGGTTGGATCAGCCAACTGTATATTTGTTGAGATAAAGTTCTGACATCTTTAGTACGATCCGGCTCGGTTAGCGATCGCTGCAATCGTTCTACCGTTTGCTCGACCTGAGTTTGCGGCTGATGGATCGTGTAATGGCGTAGGGGTTGCTGGGGAATTTTGAGAATCACTTCCAGGCGATCGGGTAATATAATCGGATAAATTACCGCTGCTGTAGGATTATCCCGATCCACCACATTATCGATCGCTACAGGTTGGGCTTCGATACAGGCTTCCCGAAAAAAGTTATCTAGTTCCGCTAACTGCAACGCTTCGATCGTTTCGCGTGCCTGGGCGAGGTTTTGCTGAGGAGTTTCGCTTGACTTTTGCTCAGATAACAGCAAGGCAACGAGTTCTCGATAGACTGGTTCTACTTCATCGCGAAAATTAAATTGAATCTCTGGGTTGACAGCGACGAGATCGTTACGCAGAGCTTTTAAAGTTTTGACTGCTTCTCTGTAGGTGGCGATCGCCCCTGAAGTATCTCCCTGCGCTCTCAATAAGCGTGCCAATTGCCACTGCCAGCGATAAGTAATATCCGGTGCATTCACTGCCTGAGATAAGATTAAAGCCTGCTGTGTCAGCTCTTGAGCGCTTTGCCATTGCCGATTTTGCTCGTATAGACTACCTAAACTACCTACTGCATAAGCCTCAGCTCGTTTATCGCCCAAAGATCGAGATTGGTGGACGGCGGTTGCGAGTAATTTGGCAATAAATGTGGGAGTGGTAATTTGTAATTGGTAATTGGTAAT
>NZ_RSCK01000002.1:253324-254095 GCF_003991895.1 Chroococcidiopsis cubana SAG 39.79 | reverse complement strand
CCCTTGTCTTCCTTGTCCCCCTTGTCCCCCTTGTCTTCCTTGTCCCCCTTGTCCCCCTTGTCCCCCTTGTCTTCCTTGTCCCCCTTGTCCCCCTTGTCTTCCTTCCCCTAGTCTCATCAAACTTTGAGCGAAATCAATTTGGGCATATACTGTTTTACTACTGGGGGGGATGGTAGCAAGCAGAGATTGAATTTCGGGAATGAGCGATTGGGCAGTAGAATCTTGCGTGTCTACTAATAAGCTGAATTGGTTAAGTCGAGCTTGCAGTTTTGCAATCGGCGCGATCGCAGTAGTAGCAGCCTGTTGATAGTAGGCTAAGGCGGTTGGATTATCTCTTTGCGATCGCGCTGTATTACCGAGGCTAAATAAACTAGCCGCAATATCTGACTGTGAGTTGAGTTTTTGTGCTAAGACTAAACTCCGTTGCAATACTTGTTGGGACTGCGGCAAATCGCCTATCGATCGCAGTAGGTTCCCCATTTGGCGAAGTCCGGCAGCTTTCAGCGAAGAATCTGGAATAGCACTGAGGCTGCGATCGGCAGAGGTTAATGTTTCTAAAGCCCGACGATACAGTCCCAAGGCTTGCAAAGCTTGACTCTGATTCAGTAAACTACGGATGACTCCAGGGCGATCGCCAGCTCGTTCGTACACCGTAGCGGCTTGTTGCCACGTACTGAAAGCTGTGTCTGCTTGTCCCAATCCCAATTGCAAGCTAGCTTGGGTATTTAAGGCTTGAGCGAGAACTAGAAGAACGCGGGAGTCGGGAGTCGG
>NZ_RSCK01000002.1:205226-253169 GCF_003991895.1 Chroococcidiopsis cubana SAG 39.79 | reverse complement strand
CTTGTCCCCCTTGTCTCCTTGTCTCATTTGCAAGGTATCCCAACAGATCGAAACTAACAGCGATCGCCTGTTCTGCCTGCTGCCACTGTCCGAGTTGCTGATAGGCTAAAGATAAATTGCTGGAGGCGATCGCGAGATTGAGCTTATCTCCTTTGGCTCTATAGTTTTGCGCTGCTTGTTGCCAGATTTTTACTGCTTGGGCAAATTGTCCGGCTGTATAGAGTTCTCTGCCTTGTCGCAATAATTGTGCGTCATCACCGCTGCTCTGTGTTGGTTGCACAGCGATCTCTGGAGCGGATGGAGCTGCGATCGCCGTTCCAGGGAGGAAAATTAACAATACTGCGAGGTAAGTTTTTGAGATTGACATTGTTATTACCTCTCACCTCTTACCTCTTGCCTCTTGCCTTAAAACAAACTGTAATTGACCGAAAAATATACGCCGTTTTCTTGCCAGGTGCGATCGCGGTCTTCAATATCGACTAAGGGAATACCCCAATCTAGACGAGCAGTTACGGTGTCTGCTAGTTGAAAGCGCAATCCCAAGCCTACCGATACTAAGGTATCTTCGTCTTCAGGCGGAGTCAAATCATCTACCGATCGCCCAGCTTCGTTCCAAATCGTTCCAAAATCGACGAAGGGCGTGACTTGTAGTGTCAATTGCCGTTCGGGAACGCGATAAACTGGAATGCGCAGTTCTGCCGAAGCAAATAAACCACCATCTGATAGCAGTGCATCTTGACGGTAGCCTCTGACGCTTTCGAGTCCACCTACGCCAAATTGTTCTAAAGGTACGAGCGGATCGTCAGCAATTTGGATATTTGTACGGAGTAGGAATAAAGTATCGGGAGCCAGCAACCGTACCCATTGCGCTTGTCCTTGCCAGGAGAAGAAGCGACTGTCTGGAGCATCGCTGTTAATCGTAGCGTCAAATGCTCCCACACCTAAATTAAATTGCGATCGCGCTGCAAATACTTCTCTGGTATTACGTTGCGTCCATTCTTGAAAGAATTGGACGGCTGAAATGCGAGTATCTCCATCCTCATCTGCGCCTGGTGAGAGTAAAGAGGAAGGATAGTCAAACTCTTCTAAAACATCGGAAGAAATTTCGCTTTCACGCCGCGCCGCTGTCAAACCGAGGGCAAATTCACGATTAGGAGATTGCAATATAGGTTGACGATAGCTGAGTTCAAAATAGCGGGAATTACCATCAATTTCGAGGTCGTCGAATGGAGGTTCGATCACGTTGCTGTCGGTAAATCCAACATTCAAGCTAACCGCGCCATTTTTAGCATTTACGGGGATTGTATAACTACCATCTATGCCGTTGCTACCATCGGTATTGCTATATGCAAAACTCAACCCATCGCCAAATCCGAGTAAATTAGCTTGATTCAATTGCACCCGTCGCCGGAAGCTACCAACACTGGGCGATCGCCCGTTATCCAATACAATTTGCGTATCAAAGGTATCTGCTTCTTTCACAGTGACATCTAGCACGCTCGTACCTGCACGAGTCCCTGCTGAAAGTTCGGCTGAAAGGTTTTGAATTAAGGGATTGAGTTGTAGCAGTTGCAAAGCCTCTAACAGGCGTTGTTGGTTCAGGGGTGTGGCTTGCGGAATGCGATCGCGAATGTAACTAGGTCTTAATCGCCGCGTTCCCTGTATGTTAACTGCTTCTAATCCCCCTTCGACGACTTGAATTTTCACTACGCCGTCTTGGATGGCTTGGGGTGGAATTAAAGCCCCAGAGGTAATATATCCCTTATCTATATATAGTTGCGTAACAGCAGTACGGGCTTGAAACAGTTCGGCAAAAGACAGCGATCGATTTGTGAAGGGAGCTAAAACTTTCTCGAAATCTTGGGGGCTAAATACCGTACTGCCAGTCACCTCAAACCTTTTAACTGTTAGTTTTTCTGGAATTTTTCCCGGTATAGGTGCGGGTGTGGGAGGTGCATCAGGTGGCTGTAATAAATCTTCTGGTGGTGGTAAGGGAGCGGGTGTCGGGAGTTCTGGAGGCGCGGGTTCGGAGCGCGGAATTACATCTTGGGGACGCGGTGGCGGTGCAGGGAGACGGGGAGTTTGAGCGATTGGGAGTTGTGCTTGTAAGTTTGTCCGTGCAACGACCGCCGGATCGGGGCTAGCATTAAGACTAGGAGTCAGTAAACAAAAACTAATGCTTATACAACCAATCCCTCCCGTTATTTGTATGAGGAGGGATGCAAAACTATTGTAAAATTTACGTTCCATTACAGCTATTCGGTCTAAACCAAGGAATATTAAGCGTATCGGTAATAACAGAAGCAGTCAGTATGACCTCACCATTAGAACCTACCACCCACCCTGTAGCTTCCACAAGTGGGGCGGGATTAACTTTATTGGAAATTTCTACGGGAGTCGAAATTGCTTTTGACTTTTGACTTCTAACTTTTGACTTTTCTGCAATGCCCAAATCTGCCAAGATGGACTCGCTTCTAGTTGTTTCGGCAGGAGTTGGAGGTAAGCCACCTCGTCCAGCGATCGCGAAGCTGCTTTCTCCTGATGCTACGCTACCTACAGAACACCCTTGAGCCACCAAACCGCTGACATCGACGACATCTGCTGGTAAGACAACTAACTCAGCGCTGGGGTCTACATCTGGTCTTCTAATTTCTACGATTCCATTAAGACCGCGATCGGAGCTGGCATCGATCGTACTATCGGGAGACACAAAGAGTCCTTGGGTTGTAATGCTGATATTACCACCGCGACCATCGACAGCTTTAGCTGTAATTTTGCTTCTTTCTGCTAGTACTAGATTGTCTGTATCAACATTTATATTGCCACCATCGCCTGCACCTTCCGCACTAGTAGAAATTTCACCATTGTTGCGTAATGTAAGTAAGTCCAGGTTTTGTAAGTTTATATTTCCACCGTCACTGCTGAATTTACTGGTAGCAGTAAGTTTGCCACCATCTTCTACACGGATGGAATTAGCTGTAACTTCCAAGTTGCCTGCATTACCCGTACCGAAACTGCTGACACTTATTTCCGCCTCATTCCCAATCGTCAAACTTTTTGTATTAATTCTCAGATTTCCAGCAGTTGCACCACCTTGAGCGATCGCAGTTAAGGTACTCGGAGAACCATTTTTTGTAGTCCCCGTCAGCTCTACAGATTCAGATGCGTTGATAGTGAGGTTTCCTCCTTTGCCTGTTGCTGGTACGAACTGGTTGAGAGTTAGATCGAAAACAATTCCCTCTGAGGCTGTGGATATTTTTGCTCCATCTCTGACAATGAGTTTTGAAGTATTAATTGTTAAGTCCCCTGCATTTCCAGCAGCAGCAGTTGCACTAGATAAACTACTAAATGCCTCAAAATTATCAATAGATAAAGGAAAACTGCCAATTATTTGTACTGATTCTGATGCGTTAACAGTTAATTTTCCTCCAGCACCTGTAGCAAAAGTAGAAGTAAAAACTTGCGCCCCTTCTTTCACGGTTAAATTTTTAGTATTGAAAGTAATACTTCCGCCATTTCCTGCTCCAAAAGTTAAAGTAGATATTACGGTATTCACGCCCGCCAATTCTATATTATCTGAGGCGTTTATAGTCAAATTTCCCGGTTGAATTTCTTGTCTATTTATAGAAGTCAATCCATAGTTGTTAATTTGAATTACCTTACCTTGAAGGTGAAGATCGCCATTACTTTCACCACTGACATCTAAATAAGGTATATTTGCAAAGCTATTTAACTCAATGTTTTGAAAATTTTGTACCTGCTCGTATCCCAACTTCCAGCCTTTTTCTGTGGGCTTGAGATTCACTAAACTATTATCGAAAACACTGCCTAGTTCAATTCGTCCCTCTGCTGCTGTCATATTTCCACCCTCTTGTAAAATACTACCTCCTACAAGTGCTAATGTTTTACCTGTCACTACTTGTAAACCAGCAGGAAAGCCAAAGTAATTTACTGCTCCGTTGAGAGACGCTTGAGAGCGGTTAACGATCGCGCCAGAATTGGAGCCAAATTGTAAGCCGATCGGCGTATTAACTGTTAGTAAGGGCGGAGTTTGAGAATGATTTGCATCGAACTGAGTGCCATCGGCAAAAATAATGCTACGCGCTGTACTAGCGAGAAATGAACCACCAATATTGAGCGAGGCATTAGTGCCAAAAATAATTCCATTTGGATTGATTAACAATAAGTTGGCGCTACCGTTAGCGGTGATCGCGCCATCTATATTAGAAGCACTAGAGCCAGTCACGCGGGTGATAATATTTTCAATATTTACATCGTTATTGAAGCGCACTTCACCATTTGCTGGGATAGAAAACTGGTCGAAGCTGTGAAATAGATTTTTACCCCGCGCTGCTCCACCTTCAATTTGAGAAGTTAGAGGAGTAGTTTGGTTAACTGATGAGCTTTCAGCACCTAATGTATTGTCGGGAACAACCTGAGCTGAAATCCGATCTTCAGTAGCGATCGCTCCACTAACGGCTACACAGCACGCCAGCCGTAGCCGCCAACCCCAACTACTCCTACTTTGAGCCATTTTTAAATTTACTCAGACATCGACATACTTAAGAGCATATCTGAGTATGTCAGACAGGCAATAGTATGACTTAGAAAAACCCTCTTGTTGCAGGAATAATTCTAAACATACCTGTGGCTGTATCACCCAATCCACTTACCAGGAGGTGGCGCACAAGCTTGGTTTGGGGGGCAAGGGCAAAACCAAGCAGTGGTTCGGAATACACTATCTGGTGAGGGATCTGGCAACACGCTGGTATTTGGACGGCAATCGCGATCGGATGGTGTTTTCTCAAAAAAATTGAATTCTATGGAAATATTTTTAGTGTCTAACACGCCATATTTTTGAAATATCTTATTTAGTGAGGACAATATATCTTCCTGATTGAGAAGTGCCATTATTTCTTGTTGAATAGCATCGTTGTCCATTGTGCTTCTCCTAGAAAACTCTATTTTGTCAGCGATCGGTTGACAGCGATCGCCCACAGCTAAATTTCAATACAGAAGAAATAAGTTGAGTTCCCGAAATCTGTCAATCATAGTACTTTTGTGCTAAATCGAGCGATTTTTGAAATAGTTATGCTGTACAAGCGATCTGATGCTTTCAGGTGGGAAGCAAGAAGCTGAAGCTTGGCAATTATAAATCGCCGCTATAAAGGCTTAACCGATCTGCCATGAGTCTGCGCTAACAGACTTTGTTAATGTAGTTACGGATTACATTCGCCCTTTCTCATAGCGATTTTCGATTGGGTAAAACACGCGCTCCGTAGGGGCGCACAGAGAAAGCGCCCCTACAAATGTCACGCACGCAATCGAGAATTGCTATCAGACTAGAGTTTCCTGTTTCCTGAAAATAGTTGGCACTTCCATGCACATCTGGGCAAGTCGGACTTAGTATTGACAAAAGGAACCTAGAATCCACACGCTCAGCCCATGCAAACTCTGGAAAAGACAGAACCCAAACTCGCCCAACTTAAAACCCTCCTGACAGAGATTAACGACATTGAATCGGCTGCATCCCTCCTCTATTGGGATCAAGCAACGTATATGCCTCCCGAAGGCGCAGCAGCAAGGGGAAGGCAATTAGCCACGCTAGCGCAGATTGCCCACACGAAATTTACCGACCCGCAAATCGGACAACTATTAGAAGATTTACGCCCTTACGAACAAAGCTTAGCCTACGATTCAGATGAAGCAAGCCTGATCCGCATCACGCGCCACGACTACGAACGTGCGGTCAATATTCCCCCTGCTTTTACAGCTAAGTTTTCACAACATACGGCTGAGTGTTATGAAGTTTGGGCAAAGGCAAGGGCTACAAATGATTTTGCTACAGTTGCGCCTTATTTAGAAAAGACATTAGAACTGAGTCGCGATCGCGCTAACTTTTTTCCTGGGTACGAGCATATTGCCGATCCATTGATTGCAGATGCAGATTATGGCATGACAGTCAAGAGCGTGCGATCGCTATTTACTCAACTGCGTCAGGAACTCGTCCCCATTGTCGAAGCAATTGCTGCTCAACCCGTAGCCGACGCATCCTGCTTGCACCAGCATTTCCCTGAAGCCGAACAACTAGACTTCAGCTTCAAAGTTATCGAACAACTCGGTTACGATTTTCAACGGGGACGACAGGACAAAACCCTACACCCCTTCATGATTAAATTCTCTACAGGGGATGTCCGCATCACCACTCGCGTGCGCGAAAATGACTTGAACGAAGGGCTATTTAGTACGATTCACGAAACCGGACACGCACTCTACGAACAGGGAGTGAGTCGGGCATACGAAGCTACGCCACTAGCGGGAGGAACTTCAGCGGGAGTGCATGAAAGTCAATCGCGGTTGTGGGAAAATATGGTGGGCAGAAGTCGTCCTTTTTGGAAATGCTTTTATCCCCAGTTGCAGGAAACCTTTCCCCAACAGTTAGGAAAAGTTGACTTAGAGACATTTTACCGAGCGATTAATAAAGTCGAGCGATCGCTCATTCGCACCGATGCCGATGAAGTCACCTATAATCTCCATGTCTTGATTCGTTTCGACCTGGAATTGCAGTTATTAGAAGGTAAATTAGCAGTTCGCGACCTTCCTGACGCTTGGAACGAACGTTACAAATCCGATCTTGGCATTACCCCACCCAACGATAGTATTGGTGTTTTACAGGATGTCCACTGGTACGGTGGTGCGATTGGCGGTGCGTTCCAAGGATATACCCTCGGTAACTTAATGAGCGCTCAATTCTTTGCTACTGCAACGCAAGCACATCCAGAAATTCCTCAACAAATCGCCTCTGGTAACTTTACCACCTTGCACGACTGGCTGAAACAAAATCTCTACCAACACGGTCGCAAGTATACGGCGGCGGAATTAATCCAACGGGTGACTGGTAGTCCCCTGCAAATCGAACCCTTTATCAGCTACATCAAACAGAAATTTGGCGAATTGTATGGAATTTAGGGAGTAGTGTCTGGTGACTAGTGACTAGTGACTGGATTCAAGATTCTGGTTCCACTAGCCACTAGCAACTCACCAACTACCACTCACCAACTACCAATTACCAACTACAACATTCTTGGGGAATTTATCATGTCCGAACTGCTGCAAACTGTTCTCGATAGTGAAGAAAGAAGCGATCTGCGCCAGTTTTTTAGCGAGATTCGTCATCAAGATAAGAAGTATTTGTTGAGAAACGACATTCTGATGTCGTATGTCGAGTACTGCAATAAGTACCAAAAGTCGGCTGAATTTTATAGCGGTTCTCATCTGGGTAAGCTCATTTACTATACCCAAGAAATCATTCTAGAAAATGGTAATCTTTGTTTAATTATCCGCCAAAAAATTGCCAGTCAAGAATTCTATCGAATCACAGAAGATTTGATGGTAGAAGTGCTGACGATACAGGAATTGCTTGATGTTCGCGATCGCTTTGTCAACCGCTACCATCCAAATGAAGGGGATATTCTCGAACTCGATTTTGGACCTTTTTACGACTACACTCCCACCATTCGCGACCCGAAAAATATTGGTAAGGGGGTACAGTATCTCAACCGCTATCTTTCCAGCAAATTGTTTCAAGACCCCAGACAATGGTTGGAAAGTATGTTTAACTTTCTCCAGGTACATCAATATGATGGAATTCAACTGCTAATTAACGGCAGAATTAAGTCCCATCAACAATTATCCGATCAAATCAAAAGAGCGATCGCGTTTGTGGGCGATCGCGCCAGTGAAGAACCCTACGAAAATTTCAAATTTGACTTACAAATGATGGGGTTTGAACCTGGCTGGGGAAACACGGCGGGGCGGGTACAAGACACTTTAAGTATTCTCGATGAATTGATCGATTCTCCCGATCCGCAAACCCTGGAAGCTTTTATTTCTCGGATTCCGATGATCTTTAAGATCGCCCTTGTTTCATCCCACGGCTGGTTCGGACAAGAGGGAGTTTTGGGACGACCCGATACAGGGGGTCAGGTGGTATACATCCTCGACCAGGTAAAAAGTTTAGAAAAACAGTTGCAGGAAGATACGACCCTGGCGGGTTTGGACGGGATGAATGTGAAGCCGAAAGTTGTCATTCTCACCCGCTTAATTCCTAATAGCGATGGAACTCTTTGCAATCAAAGATTAGAGAAAGTTTATGGAACGGAAAATGCTTGGATCTTGCGCGTCCCGTTGCGAGAATTCAATCCTAAACTGACACAAAACTGGATCTCGCGGTTTGAGTTATGGCCCTACCTAGAAACTTTCGCGATCGATGCTGAGAAGGAATTACTAGCAGAATTGCATGGAAAACCCGATCTAATTATCGGTAACTATTCTGACGGTAATTTAGTCGCATTCTTACTATCGCGACGGATGAAGATTACTCAGTGTAATATTGCCCACGCGCTAGAAAAGTCCAAGTATTTGTTTAGCAACCTGTACTGGCAAGATTTAGAAGATAAATATCACTTCTCGCTACAATTCACCGCCGATCTGATTGCCATGAATGCGGCTAATTTTGTCATTAGCAGCACCTACCAAGAAATTGTCGGGACTCGCGATAGTGTCGGGCAGTATGAATCCTACAAGTCCTTTACAATGCCAGACTTGTACCACGTTGTCAGCGGAGTCGAACTATTCAGTCCTAAATTTAACGTGGTTCCGCCTGGTGTGAATGAAAGTTACTACTTCCCATATTCGCGGATGGAAGACCGCGTGCCAAGCGATCGCGAACGGGTAGAAGACCTATTATTTACCTTGGACGATCCCGTTCAAGCTTATGGCAAACTCGACGACCCCAGCAAGCGTCCGATTTTCTCGGTAGCCAGGTTAGACCGGATCAAAAACTTAACTGGTTTAGCTGAGTGTTTTGGGAAAAGCGAAGCATTGCAAGAACATTGCAATTTAATCTTAATTGCTGGGAAATTGCGCGTTGAAGAATCGGAAGACAACGAAGAAAAGGATGAAATTGTCAAGCTTTATAGCATCATCGACCAGTACAATTTGCATGGCAAGATTCGCTGGTTAGGGGTACGCTTGCCTAAATCTGCTTCTGGGGAAGTTTACCGCGTCATTGCTGACCGTCACGGTATTTTCGTGCAGCCAGCGTTATTTGAAGCTTTCGGCTTAACCGTATTAGAGGCGATGATTTCTGGTTTACCGACTTTTGCCACTCAGTTCGGGGGACCGCTAGAAATCATTCAAGATAAGGTAAATGGTTTCTACATCAACCCAACGCATCTAGAAGAAACAGCCGATAAAATTTTGGAATTTGTGACGAAATGCGAACAAAATCCTAATTATTGGTATGAAATTTCCACGCGGGGGATTGACCGAGTTTACAGCACTTATACTTGGAAAATTCATACTACGCGCCTGCTATCTCTGGCACGAATTTACGGTTTCTGGAATTTTATTTCCAAAGAAAACCGCGAAGACTTGTTGCGTTATCTTGAGGCTTTATTCTATTTAATTTATCGTCCAAGGGCGCAACAATTGTTAGAACAACACATGCATCGTTAAGTTATCGGGTGCGTTAACAACGCACCCTACCTTACTACTGCCAAACAAAAACTTTGGCTTCGTAAGGACCAATATCCAGCAGCATATCTTCCCCAGATTCGAGGTCGTAATTCCCCGTCCATTCGTGCCATTTTCCAGCAGCAGGGAAGTTATCGACGCGATACCCAGCTAAGAAGTTTTCTGAGAAATTAGCGATTACAACTACGCGAGAACCTTCATCGTTCCAACGAGTGTAAGCTACGACTTTAGCTTCTGGATTTTCGTGGAAGAAATCGATATTTTCCGTGTAAAGCGCGTGGTTGTGCTTGCGGAGGTTAATTAATCCTTTGTAGTATTCAAATAAGTTGCGATTGAGATCGTTGCCCAGCAGTCCCCACTCGATTTTGGCAGATTCAGTTGTTTTTGGCTTATATTCACCAAATTCTTCACCCATCCAAACTAAAGGAACACCAACAGCTGTCATTAATAAGGCAACTCCCAATCTAATTCTCCTGAAGGCTTCTTCGTCAAAGATTTGGCGATCGCCTAACTCTACCATCAAATGGTTGTGGTCGTGGTTGGTCAGGTAATTGACAACATTAGTTGCACCCATGAAGCCTTGACGCTTGCAGTCAATGACATCTTTAAGTCTTTCTAAGTCGAAGGTGTCACCGCAAATGTGCGCCAAAACATCGTGGTAAAAACTATCGTGCCAGCAACCATCCATCGGACCATCTACATTAGTAATGGATGTTGTTTCGGGAATGTGTTCGGCAACAGTATAAAATGGCTTCATGCTGGCTTTTTGCTTGGCTTCATTCACTATCCAATGCATGAAGTCATAGTTGGCAATTTGTCTTGCAGCGTCAAAGCGAATGCCATCAATATGAAATTCTTCCACCCAAAATCGCACGTTGTCGCCAATAAATTTCCGTGCTGGATATGTTTCTAAATTTTCATCGTAAAATTCGTAATTAAACTCTGGTCCCCAGTTATTATCGGGGTCGCGGGGTTCGTGATGATACCAATAATCGTGGTCGATTTGAGTTAGCGGACTTTCTGCTTCTGAGTGGTTGTAAATCCCGTCCATGATAACGCGAATGCCTTTTGCATGGCATTCATCGATCAGTTTTTTCAATCCCTCTGTAGAACCGTAGCTGGATTCTGTGGCGAAAAAGTGACGGGGATTGTAACCCCAGCTATGATCTCCCGGGTATTCTTTAACTGGCATCAATTCGATTGCGTTAACACCAAGTTTGCACAGATAATCTAACTTTTCAACAACGTGTTTGTATTTACCGCGTGCGTGAGGGTCGTCTTCACCACCAGAAAAATCGCCAACGTGCATTTCATATATTACCAACTCGCGATCGCTCGGTAATGGCTTGTCGTCGTGTTGCCATACATAAGTATCCAGAATCCGCTGTCCATCTTTTACCCGCACTACTGCATTCTGCGTTGGGTTATCGATATCTGTAGCATAAGGATCGATAACATCTACCCATTGGTCGGGTTCAAAGAACCAAGATTTAGACTGGACGCGAAACTTATATTGATATACGCCATCTTCTAATTCAACTTTTGTCCGAAAGTACCCGTCTTTACCTTTTTCCATCGCTATCTCTTCCCAATTGGAAAAGCAGCCAATTAGCTTCGCACCTTTGTTATATGGAGCAAATAAACTAAATTCTATTGGGCTTGCCATGATTTTTTTAATACAGTGACGAACACCCGTATTGTCTTACGCGCAAACAGAGTTTGAAAATCATTCACGGGGTAGAAGATAAGTTATTCTACCTTCCTCCCCAAGATATACGAGCGAACGATTCTTTTCAGGCAAGTCCCAAAAATTGATGAATTAACTGAGTGTTCGATCGCATCTCTATCAATTTTATTAAAAATCTCAATCCTATCTCCATCAACTGTACTTCTTCAGATATATGTCTAGAGCCAGAGTTTGAAGTGGAGCGCGATCGCGCTTCAAAATATTTGTTAAGATATGTGTAGCTGATAATACAGACTTACATTTTATTTAACTTTAAATTTTCATTATTTAGATAGAACTGTGTTTTGTCTTGCGGCAGAGGGTGAGTAAACTGTAACAAAGCTAACCTAAAAACTAGGAAAGGAAATAGTTGGAGCTTTCCCTTTCTAAACCAAATTATTTTCAGCCAAATTATGGCGCTTGTACTGAATTAAAATTTCAGACGATGCGGATAGAATAGACCTAATTTTTTCCAAAAATCCTATGCAGCTAGAATCCCTAAATAAAAGTTACAAGAGTAACAATATACCTGCGATCGAATTTCCCTTGGTCTTTTCTAGCTTTAGAAATGGATTGTGGCTGTTTGGAATTCCTTCCTGGTTATTTGGTATTGTCGATCGCAGTTTTGCCGCTTTTACTGATGGATATGTCTCTTCTATAGAGCTGGTACACTTATTTACAGCTTCTTTTTTCTTACTAGGCTGGATTTATCTCAAACCTGAAGAAAGCTCAAATATTGGTGGAATTGGTGCAGTCAGAAGTTATGCAATTGAGGCACGAAACTCTATAGATGAGCATAGCTTACACGCAACCACAGCTAGAATGTCAGAGCTGCAAGAGCAACATGTCATTCGTCAAGAATATATCTTACCCTTTCATTACATTTGCCAAATTTACCATCTTTTAAATCTCAAACACTTAGAGACAATCCACCATTTCAGTCTTAACAACCTTAAAGTGATTGGAGTTAGTCAAATTCAGCCGACACAAAGCGGGGGAATGGTAAGATTTCAAACTGTGTTAGATTCACCTGCTAACGTGTTACGAATTTGGCGACAACCAATAGTCGAAGTAGGATTAACCTTACATACTCCGTATACGGTAGAGTTGAGTATTCCGGTCTATAACCAGCGATACATTACAGTTTTGTTCAATGTTATTCCCGTTGGTGCTAACGAGCATAAGCTCATTATCGATATCTACAGCAATCTCAATTGGCCCCGACCATTATTGCAAGTCGTGTTGCATTTTGCCGCTTGTTTGACTTTGTTTGAAGATTTACCTTATTTGCAAAGAATCGCTCAGAAAAAAGTACATCATCTCGTCAATCTCAAAGGCATCTCCGAAAGAGATACGATGTGGTTGTATCGAAGATTTGTGAAATTGCATGGAGCGCGTCAAGTACTAAGCTTACCTGAAGCAAAGGCTTAAATATACGTGTTAATAAATCTCTTTCCAAGCTGCTACAGTACTCTTCCCGATTTCGCTATCTACAATTTCTCCGCTTTCCGTCACCAATCGAATGCCAATATTTTCACTTGGGGAGTTTTTCAAGGCAGAGGCTAAATCTGGTTTGACGCGAAACCTACTATTATCTCCTTCTAGTTGAAAAACGCGATCGCCGACTTTGATATATAGATTGGCAATTCCCAAAGCTGCGTTTGCGGTTAAACAGTCTCTACTGATACGATGGTCAAACCAGCCATGACCAAAATTGCAATCGCGATCGCTATAAGCTAATAAGAAGCGTACCGAATCATTCCGCCAGAGGCTAACGACTTGTATTCTGGCGTTTGTATTTAAAATACGTCGATAAAAGAAGTTTTTATCGAAAATACCCACATACTCTCCCTCAAATGGATCGATAATTCTTACAGGTTGCGACCACGGCACGTCAATCCCTGGATCTAAAGCTGCCGATCGCACGATCGGGAGTTCTTGGGAAATCGCAGATGGAATAGAGATATATACTGTAGCGATCGCTAAAGACGCAAAACATAATTTGACTGCTTGACGCTTCAGCGAACGTCTAAAAACACAATTTAGGCTGATGGAAGACATGGAACCACACCATAAAGTCAGCTATCTTAATTGTAACTTTCTCTTTATATAACAATTCGATTGTCCGTAAGATTTCTGAATAAATTTGTTTGTTTATCCAAGCTTTATCAATAAATATTGCGACTATGCTCGTAAAAGATCGGTATTAAGAGCATAATTTTTTGGTAAATTCACCGAAGAAATTATCAATTTAACAGCATATTTTAGAAGAATAAAACCCCAGTGTGGGTTGCACGAGATCTTCTAAAACTAATAATTTATGACGCTGAAGAGTTTAACATCGATCTCTTTCAGTTGTTTTTTAGTTGCTGTCTTTTCCATACAAGGAGAAGCAAAGACAACATTTGAAATAACTGAAAAAGATTATCCACCAAGATTAGCTAATACATTTAGTAGCGATCGCGCTTTGAATAAATCAGAGCCAAAGAACTTGCAAGCTCAATTAACTGCTGCTGCTCAGGGTAACTACATGACTCTGACACCAACTAGTAAAGCAAATGCGCGAGGAAACCCGCTGTATCACCTTAATCTTTACGTCAACGGACAGCTACTCAAAACATACACCTCAGTCAGCGGACGGTACAACACCCAAGATCGCGATCGCCATCGTTCGGGTACAGAAGCACCTTTACCAGATGGAAGATACCAGGTTGCCAAAGTACCCATTCCAGGCATAATCGCCGAAGCAGGCGATCGCTTTTTACCCATACAGCCTCTATTCCAAACCGGACGTTCGGCGCTAGGTATTCACTACGATCCTTCTTTTGAAAAAAAGAATGGTGAAGACGGTACATCAGGATGTATTGCTGTGACTAACAGAGACACGCTTACTGAATTATTAAATTACGTTCGCACGTATCAGCCTAAGTATCTTGAAGTTCAAATTCGCTAACTAATTTGCATTGAGGAAAATTGTACCATGTTGAAAAAAACGCTCTTGGCTTCCGCCTTAATTTTGACCGCAGCCGTACCAGCGACAGCACAAGTTGGTCCAGGTATGAACGGTAATGACTACATCGGTAGCAATCATGGCGAAGGTCAAGCCTATGCCGAAGTTTGTACCCGCAATCGCAACGGTCGCTTGTCTTTGAGAACTGGACCAGGACAGAATTTTGGTAAAATTGAAGAGATTCCCAACAAGGATGTTGTCGCGCTCAACGATAGCAAATATGGCAGCGATGGATTCCGTTGGTGGAACATTTCCCATAATGGTAATCGTGGTTGGGTACGTGCTGATTATATTTGCGGCGATCCTGAATAATTAAATATATTTTCCTTCATTCGTAGGGTGGGCATTGCCCACCTTACGCTTTTTTCTTTCTGCCGTCTGCCATCTGCCTTTGACTGGCGATAAATATTTACGTTCATCTACCGATCTCAACTCGTAAAATTCGACCAGATTTTTTATATAAAGGTACTAAGATTGGAGTTAGGTATTTCAACCACCACGGTTGCAAACGGTGGGGATATTTGGCAAATTCGGTTAAATAATAAATTTCCTCTTTAACTCTAATTCCTACATTCCAAGTTTCTAGTTCTTGAGAATTGTCAATTCCCCAGCTAAATTGAGCGTTGGTTTTAGATACTGTATCGTGAGCTTGAGTATTCTTTGCTCGTTTAGAACTCAGCACGTCAAAAAGCATCTCGACTGGAGAAAACTGCTGGTGAATCTGCTGAAATAAGGTTCGTACTTCTGATGCTGTCAGATACATACTAACCCCTTCCATAATCATTAATACAGGTCGATCTTCTGCTCGATTAATTTTAGAAATCCATGCAGCATCTAAAAGCGAACTCGAAATTAACTGATAGCGATCGCTCGGAGTTACTAACTTGCGTTTTAGTTCGATGACTTCAGGGAAATCCACCTCATACCACTGCACCTCACCGTTATCGAGACGAAAAAATCGCGTGCAAAGTCCCGCACCTAAATTCACAACAATAGCTGTAGGATGAGTTTGCAGAAAATTTGAAACAGCGCGATCGTAAACTCTGGCACGAATAACACAACCTAGTTGAGATACCCATCCTTGACTATATTTCTCAAAGTCATAGTCTAACTTTTCGGCAATTTCTACTGCTTTTTCATCCTTGAGGATAGCATCTTGGCGTAAAGTTTCTACAGAACGAGCGTATAGAGTAATTGTTAGCGTTTCAGCCACACCCGTGAGTTTAGCAGTCGATTCTTTTACTTGACTCATAGTCTTTTAGATGCTGAAAAATTGGCTAGAGTTTTGGCGATCGCAAGTTTCAATCTATTCAAATTTATGCTGACATTGACGGCAAGCATGACATGGCTGAGTTCTGGGTTCAAAGTCGCGACAGGCAATTGCTGCTTCCGTACAGGCATTTATTGGGTTTACCGTGCATTTGAGCCGATAGTCGTTGGTGAAAAAGGCACACCCAGAACAGGGAATTTGATGTAGTGTTTTGATGCGATCGCTGGCTTTTTCAATGGAAAGGATGGCGCTAACGCAAGCGCCAATTGTCATTGCCCAAGCACAGCAAGCAAGAAAAATTGTCATTAACATTTGATTCCTATAGTTGGTTGCATGTCACGAGAGAGCTGCATTTCAAGATAATTTTGGCAGTGAAACCTAGATGTAATGAGACGAAGACAAACGAATTTTGCGTGTCAGCCGAGAATCTGGCTCACCGCACTTTTGGAACAGGCAAATTTTTTTGGAACACTCAAATTTTATTGATAATTACTTTCAATAAATTATTTGTATATAAAACTTAATATTTGCTGTCTGAACTCATACTGAAACCATGTTACTCAAACTAGACTACAGAAATTCATCTGTAGTCCCCCTGTTTAAGGGGGGTTGGGGGGATCTTCTCTGCCGTAGTCAAATGTAAATCAGTGCGTGATACTTGTAGGGGCGCACAGCCGTGCGCCCCTACAGATCGTGTTTTACCCAATTGAAAATTGCTATCAGTCGCACGTGCCAAACCTCCGTCAATAAAACAAATCAGGCGCTACAGCTAACTGCGCGCCCATACAGATTTATTACACTCAAACGAGAATTACTTACTCCGGTCGGTGGATAATTGTTTCCATCACCCGGCGCTTTGTTCTTGGCTCAATTCCGAATATTCGCAAATACTCATTTTGATATTCAGACAAATTGACTTCGAGCGCAGTAATTGCTTCTGATTCACCTACAATACTTTGACCGCAACTCTTCCAAGAATTAGTCCGAAATCGGCGTTTATCTACATGTTCGATACCAATGTGGTAGCCTTGCGCTATTAAATTTCGTACTTGCTCCAAAGTTTGTAAGCCAATTTGAGTTGATATTACCTCATTGTGACGATTATTATGAACTGGAAGCTCGTAAGATTCAACTGAGTTTACTACTCCACTACTAGCTTGGGGCAATTGAATACTTTCATTGACAAATCGATTCCCAGATTGCCAAACAGGAAGAGGCGTTTGTGTAGGTGAATAATTTTTTACTGGATTCTTTGCGGATTCTGCACCATTACCAAAGGGCGAAGTGACAGTTTCTGGCTGCGATGATTTCGGTTTTTCTGGTGGCGCTGGAGGAGTATATTCTCTAAAATACCTGTTTCCATCTAAAGCTCGATTATACTCTTTGACTAGCTGAGAACTCTGTACTTGTTGCTGCTCTTTCACCATCAAGTTACCCATTTCAATCAAACGGGATAGATTGAATTTGGGCTTGCTAAATTCTGGTGGTCGATCGGCACTATTTACAACTCTTCTCGATACCTGCTCTATACCAATTTTGAAGATAAAGTCGCGAATTTGCTCGTCGTAAATTCTAGAACGCAGGGCACTAAAGAAATCGACTGACTGGTTGGAGAAAGTATCGACTAACTGCTCTATTTCCCGTGATGAGAGTCCGTCGTCTGAATAAATTCCAGCTACGATACCGACTTTATCACTGCGATCGGGTTGCCAGTAAAATTTTTCCATTCTACCGTCTCGAATTAATGGCGCGTATAGAGTGGAAAAATCATTACCTGTAACAATAATTGGGACGCGATGTAAAGGTGTTTCGTCGTAACTACCAGGTAATTGTACGTTAGTTGGATTATCCGCAATATTCATCA
Source organism: Chroococcidiopsis cubana SAG 39.79 (assembly GCF_003991895.1). Lineage (NCBI taxonomy): Bacteria > Bacillati > Cyanobacteriota > Cyanophyceae > Chroococcidiopsidales > Chroococcidiopsidaceae > Chroococcidiopsis > Chroococcidiopsis cubana. The sequence goes on along the minus strand of NZ_RSCK01000002.1, from coordinate 235,762 downwards.
GCGTGGCGTTTACCAACTGAGTATTCACCGTATACTGAGTGCCTTCATCAAATCGTCCTGCGCCTGCATCGAGATCGTTAATCATGATGGCGCACATTTTACCCCGCACGCGGATCAATTCTGCTGTCTCTCGATAGCGCAAACGCAGCAAACGCGAAGGATCTCCAGCATCGGGGCTTTCCAATTCACCACCAGAAATATGAGTAATTTCTATCCCCATCTTCTCGAATACTAAATCGCACTGAAAAGATTTTCCCTCGCCTTTACGTCCGTGAACGCCTAAAATCAACGGTACGCGAATACCAGGAATATTTAAATAATTCTTGGTGATAAATACAGCGATTTTTTCGAGAAAACGAGGTGCAATGTAGTAATTCATGAATCTATCAGATAGGTCGAGCCGCTTAAACTTATCTTAAGTTTTTTTTGGTTGTTGCGATCGCTTTTTCTCGATCTACTTAAGATTGCTGTTGTGCTACTTTTCTCACAGCATCTATGTCTAATTGCAGTTGTTCGGCAATCTGTTCTACTGTTAATCCTGCTTTCAGTAACAAGGGTACTGCTGCTAGTTTACCTTCCTCTCTACCTTGCTCTCTACCTTGCTCTCTACCTTGCTCTCTACCTTGCTCCAGCCCTTCTGCTAAAGCTTCCTGGTAGACTTTGGTTTGTTTTAGTTCGTTTAATCCCAACATCGCTTCTATCTCCTCTCTGCTCAAGTCTGGAAATTTGTAAACGAATACAGTTTCTACTAATTCTATAAATTTTCTCTGATTTCCGGCATCGGTTAATTCACGTCTAATTCTTCCTACCAACCGCCTACCCCGTTCCGAAGCAACCTCTTGTCTTAAACCAATGAGTTGCAATAAACTTAGTCCCAAAGATAGATTTTCAGTTTCGCCTAATTCATCTAAGTAGATGCGCTGGAATTGGGAACTAGATGCAAATACCCGATACTGTCTAGGTAAACCTGGATCTAAACTACGTCTGGTAAAAACTAAAATGGCTTGCCAATCATTAACTGGTTGGTAGTCGTGTAAATACAAAAAAATTTGGCTAAAAAAACTGGAATAAAGAACTTTTTTGCTGTCTTTATAACCTTGAACTTCGACAAAGACAATAGGTAAGTCAGTAGCGTAAATTGGCGGTACTAAAATACCATCTATCCGAAAGCTAGTTTGTTTGACTTCTTGGGAGGCAAAGCTGTAGGTAATATTTCTAGCGGATAAATTACCTATAAGTTCAAAAACGATACTTGGATCGGTTTGGAAAATTTCGTAGAATAGACTATCTGTTTGCACGGGCGATGCCAAAAGCGGTTTGCGAAGCAACCACCGCACTAAAAAATCCACAAAAGGAGAGGTAGAATCTACCCCTCCTTTCAAAACACTTTAACTATTTCTAGTTTTTAGTAGTATCTACCACCACTGCTGTTGGGTTTGTGAACCAAGAAGCTGAGGATTTGACACTGCTTGACGTTATCGAAACCAACGATCCGAATGTAGCAGTTGGAATACTGAGAACGGCAAGCTTGAACTTCATTCAATACTTCTTGAGTGCTTCCAGCTCCAAACAAAGGCAGCTTCCACATTGTCCAATAACACTCTGTTGGTTCAGAGCTTTCGTTGAACTCAATTGCTGGAATGTATCCTTGACTCAGAATGTACTGAACTTGACGACTAATTTGAGCGTCAGTTAGAGGAGGCAAATAAGATAGAGTTTCGTAGCGCCGATCTTTTGGTAGCGTTTGCATGGATTATCTCTGTGGGTTGCTGAAAAATTGATGATTGTCATTTGTCATTTGTCGTTTGTTGTAGAAACAACTAGTAACCAATAACTAATGACGATTTAAGGACTATCCAGATTGGTTTCTGAGGTAGTTTGCGGCTCAGAATCAAGGCTAGGATTTGTTTCTAGTTGCGTAATCCGCTCTAGATGCTGCTTGCGGTGTTGCATGTTGGCTTGCTGAATCCCAGCACGTACCATCTCAGGTAAGAAATCAGCCACTTCCTCCGCTAAATGTTCTCTGACAGTCATGATTCGCAATGCTAAATCAGGCTTTTCTCGAAACAAATTTTCTATGTACGCTTCGCCGTCTTGTATTCTGTCAGTCGCAGAAAAGCGATGCAGCCACAGTGCCAGAGGAGGGTTAGTTTCACCAATTTGCGCCAACACCGTTCTTACTGCCTGATAAGTTAGGTAGCTTTGCAGCGTCTTGGCTGTGTCCTTCGCAATTCGCTTTATATCCATGCTTGACCCCAGCCTTTGTAGAGTTATGAGGTATGAGTCGTGAGTTTTGAGTATTCTAGCTCACTCACCACTACGAAGCTAATGGGGCGCGAGGACACCTCGCCGCCCGCTGCTTCACCACTCACTACTCGCCACTGATTAGAGGGTATCAACTGCCTTGAACTCGAACTTGATTTCCTTCCACAGTTCGCAAGCAACAGCCAACTCAGGCGACCACTTAGCAGCTTCGCGAATTACATCGTTACCTTCGCGTGCCAAGTCACGTCCTTCGTTACGAGCTTGAACGCAAGCTTCTAGAGCTACGCGGTTAGCAGTTGCGCCAGGAGCGTTACCCCAAGGGTGACCGAGCGTCCCACCACCGAACTGCAAGCAGGAGTCATCACCAAAGATTTCTACTAGCGCTGGCATGTGCCAAATGTGGATACCACCAGAGGCTACAGGCATTACACCAGGCATGGAAGCCCAATCTTGAGTGAAGAAAATACCGCGAGAACGGTCTTCTTCAATGTAGTTTTCGCGCATCAGGTCAACGAAGCCCATCGTGATCCCGCGTTCGCCTTCTAGCTTACCGACTACTGTTCCAGAGTGCAGGTGGTCGCCACCAGACATCCGCAAGCACTTAGCTAATACGCGGAAGTGAATACCGTGATTTCTCTGACGGTCGATTACGGCGTGCATAGCGCGGTGGATGTGGAGTAACAAACCATTATCGCGGCAATACTTCGCCAAAGTGGTGTTAGCAGTGAAACCACCAGTTAGGTAGTCGTGCATGATGATTGGCGTACCGAGTTCTTTAGCAAACTCAGCCCGCTTCATCATTTCTTCGCAGGTAGGAGCAGTAACGTTAAGGTAATGACCCTTAACTTCGCCTGTCTCTGCTTGTGCCTTGCCAATTGCTTCTTGAACGAATAGGAAGCGATCGCGCCAACGCATGAAAGGCTGAGAGTTAATATTCTCGTCGTCTTTGGTGAAGTCTAGACCACCGCGCAAGCACTCGTATACAGCCCGACCGTAGTTTTTCGCCGATAGACCGAGTTTGGGCTTAATCGTACAACCCAACAATGGACGACCGTACTTGTTTAGTTTGTCGCGCTCAACTTGAATCCCGTGGGGAGGTCCTTGGAATGTCTTCAGGTAGGCGACAGGAATTCTCATGTCTTCCAGACGCAGCGCTTTGAGGGCTTTGAAACCAAATACGTTACCTACAATCGAGGTCAACATATTAGTGACGGAGCCTTCCTCAAACAAGTCGAGAGGATAAGCCACAAAGCAGAAGAACTGGTTATCTTCACCTGGTACTGGCTCGATGTAATAACAACGACCTTTGTAGCGGTCTAGGTCGGTTAACAAATCCGTCCATACAGTCGTCCACGTACCAGTGGAGGATTCAGCAGCTACAGCCGCGCCAGCCTCTTCTGGAGGGACTCCAGGCTGAGGCGAGACACGGAAACAAGCCAGAACGTCTGTATCTTTGGGAGTGTAATCGGGGGTGTAATAAGTCAGTCGGTAATCTTTAACCCCTGCCTGGTAGCCCGATTTGGTCTGGGTTCTCGTTTGCGCGTAAGACATATTTTTCTTCCAAGAGTCAGTCTCTTCCACTCGCTAGTTAGTAAGTCTATTCCTTGCCAACCAACGCGGTTTTTAACAATATATCAAGAATTGAATTAGTTAAAATTTAAATGTACTGTACACATTTATAAAAATTTATTATTAAACTTGTATTTTATTAAATTTTGTTACAAATACTGCTGAATGTATCTGAATCAGTTACCAGTTATCAGTTATCAGTTATGAGAGGGCGCAGGGAGTAGAGAGCAGGGAGCAGGGAAAAACTTACCTCTTGCCTCTAACCAATTACCCATTACCCATTACCCATTACCACTCTCTTATGCCAATCACTACCCAGCAATTAATTCAATGGAAGCAACAAGGACAGACAATTGTTGCTCTAACTGCGTGGGATTACACTACGGGGCGATTGTTAGATGCTGCGGGAGTGGATTTAATTTTGGTAGGTGACTCTTTAGCAGTCATGCTGGGCTACGAGACTACTATACCTCTGACATTAGAAGAAATGTTACATCACGCTAAGGCAGTCCGCCGAGGCGTGAAAAGAGCGTTGTTAGTATTCGATTTGCCGTTTCTGACTTATCAGGAAAGCTTTCAGCAGGCTATGCATTCGGCGGGAAGGGCGTTGAAAGAAGCAGGGGCGCAGGCGGTAAAAATCGAAGGCGGACATCCGGCAATTATAGAAACTGTTTCGCGGTTGGTACAGGCGGGGATTCCAGTCATGGGACATATCGGTTTGACACCCCAATCGATCCATCAGTTGGGATTAAAGCAACAAGGTAAAACAACTACGGCGGGAGAGAAACTGATTGCTGAGGCGATCGCTCTCGAAGCAGCAGGAGCCTTTAGTATTGTCTTAGAACACATTCCATCAGACTTAGCGGCTCAGATTAGCCAAAAATTGACGATTCCTACTATAGGTATTGGTGCTGGTTCTAAGTGTGACGGGCAAGTATTAGTCACTGCCGATGTGTTGGGTTTGTCTGAACGGCAACCGCCCTTTGCCAAGGTGTATGTAAACTTAAGTGAAGCGATCGCTCGGGCAGTGCAAGATTATGCATCTGAGGTGAGAGAGCATAAATTTCCAACAAAATAGCGATCGCATCTTTTACTCTTCTAGGCAATTAAGCAAACCAAAAGCTTTTTCTCGCACGTAAGAGTTCGTATGCTCCGTAGCTTTGAGTAATAAATCCTTGACATCTTCTGAATAAATCAAACGTGAAAAAAGTAACTGGTCAAGTATACCAATTCCCCAAAATTGAATACTAGGGTCGCGATCGCTAAGAAATTCAGGAATCCATTTGAGAACGTGGCGATCGCCAACAACTCTCAAGAGTTCGATAGCAGAAATTTTAGTTTCAATACTTACTGTATTTGACTTGTAAAGTTCATAGCAATATTGCATCGCCGTTCGCGGATGCAGCCGCCACAAAATATGTCGAGTTAGTTCGCTACCAGGCTTACCTGAAATGTAGTAATCTACAGCGTTACGTAAATTTTCTTCTCCAATTAAAACTTCAATTGCTTGCAAAGCTAAATCGCTGCTACCGATTTCACTATATCCAGTTACACTGGCGGAATTTTCTACAAGCGCACCCACTTGTTGAGCCAGCAATTTCCAATCGACTATTTCAGGCATATTTTCTTACTTTGCTATTGGAGCATCCAATCTTAATTGTCATCGGTGGGCATTGCCCACTCGAAATTTCTAAAACATAACGAAACTAGTAAATCAGAAGAGAGAGCATAAATTCCCCTGGGGTGGGTTATTTAACGCACCCTACTAAGGAACTCGAATGCATTCCCATAAATTGCCTCATATTGTTTCAGCAATAAGCTACCGTCGTATAGTGAGCTGAAATTTTTTACTTGAAATTATGGTTAATACAAATAGGAGCCAGGAGTCAGGAGCCAGGAGTCAGGAGGGAAGAGGACAAGGGGATAAGCGAACAAGGGGACAAGGAAGCAATCCCAGCCACCAGCCACTAGTCACCAGTCACTCACCCCACACCCCACACCCCACACCCCACACCCCATTACTAGGTTTAAATCAAGCACAACTCACCGCCTGGGTACAAGCACAAGGACAGCCAGCTTATCGCGGTAAGCAATTATACGATTGGATCTATCACAAAGGAGCGCGATCGCTATCTGAAATCTCAGTGTTTCCGAAACAATGGCGTAGTAGTGTAGAAAATGTTTCGATCGGGCGATCGCAAATTCATCATCGCACTGTAGCTCCTGATGAGACTGTCAAATACTTACTTCAACTTGCAGATAATCAAATTGTTGAAACTGTAGGTATCCCAACTGACAAGCGCCTTACCGTATGCGTCTCGACTCAAGTAGGGTGTCCGATGGCTTGCGATTTCTGCGCCACGGGTAAAGGGGGCTTTCGTCGCAACCTTGCCCCGCATGAAATTATCGATCAAGTTCTGACAGTCCAATCTAACTTTCAACGGCGCGTCAGCCACATTGTTTTTATGGGTATGGGCGAACCCTTGCTAAATACAGAAAATGTCGTGGCGGCGATTCAATCTCTGAACCAAGATGTGGGTATCGGACAGCGTTGCATGACTCTTTCTACTGTGGGAATTCCAGGGCGAATTCTTAAACTTGCTAAATACCAACTACAAGTTACCTTGGCGGTTAGCCTTCACGCCTCTAACCAAGCTACCAGAGAAAAACTGATTCCCAGCGCCCAAAAGTACTCTCTCCATGACTTACTTTCAGAATGTCGCGAGTACGTGCGTCTTACTGGTCGCCGCGTCACGTTTGAATATATCTTACTTGCTGGGGTAAATGACGGCATAAAACAAGCAGCTGAGCTAGCTCAGCTGCTACGAGGTTTTCAAAGTCACGTCAATCTAATTCCTTACAATCCGATTCGAGAAGCAGATTATCAGCGACCGAGTTCAAGTCAAATTCAGGCTTTTGTTAACGTCCTGAAGCAGCAACAGATCGCTGTGAGCGTCCGCTATTCCCGTGGATTGGAAGCAGAGGCGGCTTGCGGTCAACTACGGGCGCAGCAGCTACAGCCTTCATTGGGTTAATACCCGGCGCATATGCTTCTATAACTTTTCCTGTACGAGCGCACGTCACCATGAGATAGTCACAGCTATTGCATTGCGTGCGTGTTAGTTCGCTACTTAATACATAAAATCTTTCTGCTTCGCTGCCACAGTTGGAGCATCTAATCTGTTGTTTTATTTGCATTTGACAAACCTTTTGAGCCTAAGAATTTTTAAGAAAGAAGAAATAAAAACTGGAAGGTCAATCGAATATATAGTTGGGAACGCGATTGTTGAAATCTAGCTAGTCGATCCAGCTAGGTTTTGTCCGAGACAGTCATTTTTTTTCGTTCCAGTATATATTCTCGCAAGATTTCAGCTCAGTATCCATGCCACTTTTGGTAGAAAATATAAAAAGTTTGCGTGGACACTACTTCGATTTACTGCGATCCCCATGATGAATCCTTTGATTTTGTAGCTTAGATAACAGTGTTAACAGACTTTCTAATGGCAGTGAGCGTTGACTCACTACTAAGATAATCGGTAAACCGATCCCCGAGTCCAATCAATAATTTGACTCACGATCGGGTTTTCTCCTATCAATTTTTAACCATTTATTAAGGTTTGGTTTCCATCGAGAGTTAGATTGCTTGGATACGATCCCCAAGCGAAACAGATAGAAAAACGCCGAGCGCTTTTCTATCTACAAATTGTCAACTTATGTCAAATTAAATAGAAAAATTGGTCAATTTATGCTTTGAGGTGGGTGAAAATAGTTATAAATTTCCCCTGCCAAGCGAGAACCGATACCATCTACTGTTGCCAGTTGCTCGATACTGGCTTGGCGAATGTAGTCGATCGAGTGAAAATGCGCTAGGAGTTGTTTCTGGCGATGGTAGCCCAAACCAGGAATTTCTTCTAGACGCGATCGCCTCATCTTGTCGCTACGCTGCTGGCGGTGGAAACTGACAGCAAAGCGATGTGCTTCATCTCTCAGTCGCCTAAGTAATTGTACTCCCGATTGTTCCGCATCTGTCGCCAAAGGTTGAGATTCGCCTGGTAAAAAAATTTCTTCCCGCTGCTTGGCTAAGCTAACCACTCGCAAGTCTTCCATCAAGTTCATTTCTTGCAAGACAGCTACAACTGCCGATAATTGCCCCTTACCGCCATCAATCATCACTAAATCGGGCCAGTCGGGGTTTCCCACTCGTTGCATTTGCGGATCTTCCACGTATTTACGAAAGCGGCGTTGAATCACTTCCGCTAAACTGGCAAAGTCATCGGAATGACCAGCCGTAACCGTAGGATTTTTAATCTTGTAGTGACGATAGTATTGTTTGGCAGGTAAACCTTCAATAAACACCACTTGGGATGCAACCGCATTGGAACCCTGAATGTGAGAAATATCGTAGCCTTCAATTCGATGCGGTAAGTCGGGTAAGTCGAGAATGGCGGCTAGATCTTCCATAGCTTGGGAGTTGCGATCGCTCAATTTTTGCGTTCGTGCCAGTTCGTACTCGGCATTTCGTTCTACCATCTCGATCAATTCTGCTTTCAACGCCCTCTGGGGATTCACAATCGTGACTTTCCGCCCCTTACGTTGGCTTAACGCTGTCGCTAGCATCTCCGCTTCCGGTAATTCGTGCTGCACTAAAATTTCTGTAGGAATCTCTACATCGTCAGCAGTTTCATAATGTTGTTCTAAGACACGCTGTAAGATTGCTCCTGGTTCTAATTGGGGTGTGGGGTGTGAGGTGTGGGGTGTGGGGGCAGAAATTTCTAAATTGGGTGTGGGTAGGGGCGCATAGCTATGCGCCCCGACTTCGGCGACAAAACCGAGGCGACCGACGAGTTGTCCGGCGCGAATTTGAAATAACTGAATGCAGGCGTGCTTTTCATCTGCTGCCAGGGCGATCGCATCTCGCGAGATCGTATCATCAGGTAGCGATACCTTTTGATCGGCATTCAGCGACTTTAAACCAGCAATTTGGTCGCGAATTCGTGCTGCTGATTCAAAATTTAATGCTTCGGCGCTAGCTTGCATTTGTGCGGTCAGGACATCGATCAATTCCTGCGTTCGTCCTTGGAAGACCATCGCTACCTTTTGCACGGTTTTGCGATATTCTTCTGGTGAAATTAGTTTTTGACATACCCCTGGACAGCGCCCTAAGTCGTAATTGAGACACGGACGGTCTTTAAATAACGGTTGCGGGCGTTGCCGCAGAGCAAAGATTCGCTTTGATAGCCGTAGAATCGTTCGCAGTAAGTGAGCGTCAGTGTATGGTCCGTAAAACTTGTCTTCTTTTTTACCTTGGCGGCGATTGCGCGTGATGAAGATGCGGGGATATTGCTCCGACCAGGTGATACAGACGTAAGGATATTTCTTGTCGTCTTTGAGTAGAACGTTGAAGTAAGGCTGATTTTGCTTGATGAGATTAGCTTCTAAAGCAAGGGCTTCTGCTTCTGTATCGGTAACGATAAACTCAATATCGGCGACCTGTCGCACCATCATAGCAATCCGATCGCTCAGTTGCTTGGGGTCGCGAAAATACGAACGTACCCGCGATCGCAGTTTGCGCGACTTGCCGATGTAAATAATGCGATCGCTGCTGTCGCGCATGAAATAAACCCCTGGTTCGGGAGGAATTTCTTTCAGCCGACTTTCTAATCGCTCTGGATCTCTTACCAGTGGTAATGTCTTCGATGCTGTCACTACCCTCTAAACCCGCTTGCCTTAAGTCTCTTCCTCTGTCATCCTATCAAACTGCACGCAGAAGGGTTGAGGATTGGCGGCTGGAGGTTACAGACTTTAGTTGAACTCTCTATACTGAGGGTGAAATCTCAATTCTCATTCCCAGACTTCGACTTGCTTCCTAATACCTACTAATAGTCAGAGAAGCTTTGTTTATTCCTTACCGCTCTTCTTACCTATTGATTTGCACCAAATTAATTCTAAAAAGAATATACTGATCGAATAAATTGTCTGCTTTAGCCGAGTTATTTATATTTCTATAATAGTAAATATACTCTTTTTATTTCTAAAGGCGTGATAAATTATACACCAACTATAAAGTATAAATTAAATTTGGGTTGCCAAAGATGAAATTCTCACAGATCGGCTAAATTCTACATTAGCTGAGATTAAATTGGTTCTAGAAGTCAAAAACGATAAGTTATTTGAGGAGCTTGCTGCAATAGGCTGAGTTATGAATATAGAAGAATTTGAACTGAACTATCGAAACGGTATTGATGACACGCTCAATCAACTTCAGACAGCGGTGTTGTTATTAGCACAACTAGAAGATCGAATTACAGTTATCGGTCAGGACTTACAAAATCTCAGCCAGACAGTAGAGGAGTTTGTGACGCAACAGCGCGATGAATGATTTCAGAAGAGGTTCTACGATCGCTGTAGTTCTTCTTCTATTGCCTGTTTCAAATCTCTCAAACTGACTGGCTTGACAAAATAACGCTTTGCACCCAATTTCAAAGCTCGCTGCTGGTCGGCTTTGAAAGCAAAAGCAGAAACCACAATAACTGGAATACTTTGATAGTCTTGTCTGCAACTCTTTTGTTCGAGTAAAGTATAACCGTCAATACCTGGTAACTTTAAGTCTAATAAAATTAGTTCGGGTCGAAAGTCAGCCAAAGCTTGAAAAAATCCAGTGCCATCCGCTAAACCCAAAACCTGGTATCCACAAAAAACTAGATAATCTTCCAACATCTGTCGATTGAGATAGTTATCTTCAACCAATAAAATTCGTTGTGGAATAGGGTTGGCTGGTGCAACCGATCCAGCGTTGCTCACTTGTGTAATTAAATAACTGTTGTTGCTTGTATCACACTTCAAAGTCTTATATTGAAGACCAATTTAAAACAAAACTGAATTTACATTTGCGACTAGTTGTTACTTAGCTAGTTATCATTCATATTAATCAAGCACAAGTATAATGGCAAATTGTCACCGAGCGAGCAGTTAGCGAGTGTCGGAAGCAAGCAAGGGTGCAATTACCAAAATTTTCTAATCTTTACTCTAATCATTTAAGAATTGAGCGATCCGATCCACAACTGTTTCTAAAACATCAGGCGATTGAACCAGAGCAAAACGGACGTATCCTTCACCAGATTTACCAAAACCAGCACCGGGAGAAACTGCAACTCCAGTCGCTTCTACTAATTGAGTGCAAAAGCTGACGGAATCTCTATCCCAAGGTACAGGTAGTTTTGCCCAGATATACATGGTTGCTTCAGGGATGGAAACTTGCCAGCCAATACGATGCAAAGCATTCACAAAGCGATCGCGGCGTTGGCGAAAAGTTTCTACCATTCTTTGCACTCCAGTTTGGTCGCCACTCAAAGCAGCGATCGCCCCATTTAATATGCCTCGATATTGATTAAAATCGACTGCGGCTTTCACCTGGCGCAAAGCTGCAATCAGTTGAGAATTACCGATTGCATATCCGACGCGGAAGCCTCCCATGTTATATGACTTAGAAAGGGTAAAAAACTCAATCGAAACGCTTTTCTCTGGATCGGCTTGCAAGATAGAAGGAGCTAGGGGAGAATTCGGAATTCGGAATTCGGAATTCGGAATTAATTGTGACTTGTGACTTGTGACTTGTAATTGCTCCCCCAGCCTCCTCAGTTCCCTCAGCTCCCTCAGCTCTGTTCTACTCCCTGCTCCCTGCTTCCTGCTCCCTAAGTCCTCAAACACCAAATCGACATAGGGGAAATCGTGGACTAAAACTAAATCGTGTTGTTGGCAAAAAGCGACTGCCTCGCGGAAGAAGGAAAGGGGTGCGACGGCGGTGGTGGGGTTGTGGGGATAACTCAGTACCATCATCCGCGCCTGTGCTAATACCGGGGCAGGAATGTCGGCTAAAACAGGTAAAAAATTATTTTCTGCCAGCAGGGGCATGGGATAAATTTGACCGCTAGCAAGGTAGACTCCGCCAGCATGGGAAGGATAGCCAGGATCGAGGAGTAAAGCAAAGTCTCCTGGGTTGAGTATGGCTAGAGGTAGATGAGCTGTCCCTTCTTGAGAGCCAATTAAGGGCAGAACTTCAGTTTGTGGATCGACAGCAATACCAAATTTTTGCTCGTACCACTGGGCTGCGGCTTGGCGAAAGTTTTGAGTGCCGTGAAAAAGTAAGTATCCGTGGGTTTTAGGGTCGTGGAGAGATTGGGCGATCGCTTCTGTAACGTGCGCTTCTGCGGATAGATCGGCAGAACCCAGGGACAGGTCGATCGCATCTCGCCCAGCTAATATTGCTCTTGCCTTTGCCCGATCCATATCGGCAAAAACATTTGCTTTCAAGCACTCTAAACGATTGGCAAACTGCATAATTTTTTGAGGAGTTAGGTAGAGGCGCACGGCTGTGCGCCCGTAGAAGTTTCTTATTGCTACAAATAGGTATCTAACATATCGGTAATTTTTTGTTTGCTCAGCGCTCCTTCGGAAGCAGCAATGACCTCCGTACCGCGAATTAAGCGCAGGGCAGGGACTCCTTCTACTTTGTACAGCTTGACTGTAGCAGGGTTAGGATCGACTTCCATTTTCACGACCTTGAGGCGATCGCTATAGTTCTCAGCGACCCAATCAATAGCAGGTGACATCAATCGGCAAGGACCACACCAAGAAGCCCAGAAGTAGATCAATACGGGTCGGTCAGCTTTTACAACTTCTGTTTCAAACTCTTTGTCTGCGATCTGAATTGCGTTGCTCATGTGACTATTCCTTAACAGCCTCTTGTACCACTCAACTATTATCAGTTATCAGTTATCAGTTATCACTGACCGATCGCCACTGACCGATGACTAATGACCAAGCTGGTTTAAACATAAATGCCCGGTTTTCCAAAAATTCATCAGTTGCAGGTGTAGTACTCATAGTATTCTATCTAGCCCTTTGAATTGTCTTTGCGATCGACAGCGTTCCAAGAGGATTTCTATGAGTTTTACTGCTATGCAACGAAAATGGGCTATGACTGCGTTAGCGATCGCTATTTTCACAGGTTTAGGCAGAACTAGCAGCGCTCGAACTGCAACAGCAACACCAACACCTTTATTCGAGCGAGTTGCCAGTTACAGTACGACGATCGCGGCGAATCAAAATCCAGCAGACATATATTATCCCCAACAGCCTCCTAAAGAGCAGGGGCGACAGCGATTTCCCGTTGCCTTACTGCTGCCAGGAGCAAATGTTGATAAGTCTAGTTATAGCGATTTCGCCAGAATTGTCGCTAGTTACGGGTTTGTTGTAGTCGTTCCCATTCAACAGCGATCGCTGCCTCAATTTGGATTTACAGGGCTGCTGCCGGATACTTCTCAAATCGACGCAGTTTTAAACCAAATTAAAACGGAAAAATCTAATTCTACTCCAATTGCGAAGATTGTCGATCTTCAAAAACTCACATTACTCGGTCACTCTGCTGGTGGTGCTGTCGGTTTATCTGCGATCGGCAACTTGTGTATTATTCCTGTTACGTGTGAGGGTTCCTTCAAACGTCCTAAAGAGCTTGTAGGTGGGGCATTTTTTGGCACAAGTCTGCGCGACCCAGCAACTCAAGAGTATATTCCCATCAAAAATGCTGGTATTCCTATTGCTCTGATTCAAGGCGATCGCGATAGCATTGCTTTACCCAAAAGAGCGCAAGCTACTTATGCCAATATCCAATCTCCGCCCAAAGCTCTGATTACCGTTTCAGGCGCAAATCATTACGGCATTACGAATACCAATAATCCACCAGGTCCAATCCCCGACTCTAATAAACCACAAATCGAGCAATCGCAGGCAGTAGAAACTGTAGCGCGTTGGAGTGCGCTGTTTTTACGGGCGGAGGTATTGGGCGATCGGCAAGCTTTCGATTACGTCTACAAAACGGGAGACGCTCGCGATCGCCGCGTCAGCGTTACTAGCCAACAGTGAACAGTGAACAGTTATCAGTTATCAGAAGGAGTCGTGGGGGCGGGTTCACCAAAGCTCTCTGACTGCGACGAAGATTTCGGGTGAACCCGCCCGTACAGGAATCGTAGGGGCGGGTGCGCGCAAATAGATGAACAACTTCAGCCGGAAATCTAGGCTCAAAACCCGCCCGTACAGGAGCCAAGAGTAATTTTAAATTTTAAATTTTGAATGCGTGAATTTTGAATTCTCCCCTTGTTTCCCTTGTCCTTCGTTGCCAAAATTTACAATTGATCCAACTGTTTTTTCAGGTCTTCTAACTCTGCATCCACAACTGGACTTTTGGCAGCAGTTGACTGCTCGTTTGCTTGTGGTAGAGAAGGTTGATTTGATGATGTTGCTGGACCTAGAGACATTTGAGCTTTTAATGCTGCTAGTTCGTCATCGACATCGCTACCAGCTTCTAATGCAGCAAATTGGCTTTCTAGATCGTTCCCAGCTAGTTCTCCAACCGCCTGCGCTCGGGCTTCTTGCATCATGACTTTTTCTTCCATGCGCTCGAAGGCTGCCATAGCACTGCTAGTACCTAAGCGTCCGACTGTGCCTTGTAGTTGTTCCTGCGCTTTAGCAGCAGAACTACGTGCTTTGAGCATATCTTTTTTCGTCTTTGCCTCAGAAATTTTACTTTCCAAAGCAATCAGGTTGCGCTTGAGGGTATCAATTTGAGTCAGTTGCCCATCTAAAGTAGCTTTGAGCGTATTTGCCGTTTCGAGATAAGTTTTCTTACGCTCTAGAGCTTGCCGAGCTAAGTTTTCATCGCCTTTTTGCAAAGCTAGACGGGCGTTGCGATCCCACCTTTCTGATTCATTTTGATTTTGTTTGTATTGCTGTTCGGTACGTTTTTGGGCAGCGATCGCTTGAGCAACACCTTGCCGCAACTGGATTAAATCTTCCTGCATTTCTAGAAGCGCTTGCTCTAGAATTTTTTCTGGATCTTCTGCCTTGCTGACTAAATCGTTGAGGTTAGATTTGACAACCCTGCTAATCCGGTCAAATAATCCCATAATTGTGCTTTTCCTTCGGGGTTCACGGTTTGAGTAGTAGGTAGCGAGTGCTGGCGCAGCACGAATGATTTATGTTTGCTCAAAGCAAAGTTAATTCATCTCTGCTTTTATTCTTAACATATGCCCTATATACAGTTATCAGTTATCGGTTATTAGTTATCAGGGTGTAGGGTGTAGGGTGTGGGGTGTGTGTGGTACGTGGTCACTGGTCACTGGTCACTGGTCACTGTTGGGTAGTTGCGGCGGGGGTGTTTGTCCTGAAAGTTGTGCTTTCATGCTGGCAAGTTCAGAATCAATGTCGCTGCTGGCTTCTAGGGCGGCGAATTGTTTTTGCAAGTCGTCGCTACTTAATTCGGCGATCGCCTCTGATTGAGCTTCTAGCTGCAAAACTTTTTCTTCCATCCGCTCAAACGCACCCAGAGAACTCGTTGTATTGACACCCCCTATCATTTCATTCAGTCTTTGAGTAGCTTGTGCCGATCGCGCCCTAGCGATATACATATCTTTCTTAGTCCGCGCTTCAGAAATTTTGCTCTCCAGTGTTTGCAAATCTTTCTTCAGCCTGACGACGATATTATTTTGCTGTTCGATTTGGGCTGTGAGGGCAGTAGCCGTGTCTTGATAGGATTTGCGGCGCGTCAGTGCTTCCCTTGCTAACACGTCGTTCCCTTGCTGTAGGGCAAGTTGAGCGCGACGATACCATTCTTCAGAGTTAGACTGAGCTTGGTGAGCCTGTCTTTCGGTGCGCTTTTGGGTAGCGATCGCCTGTGCTACAGCCTGTCGCAGTTGAACTAAATCTTCCTGCATATCCATGACCGTTTGCTCCAGAATTTTTTCTGGATCTTCCGCTTGCCCAACCAAGGCATTAAAATTAGCGCGAATAACTCTGAGGATGCGGTCAATCAATCCCATGACAGCTCTCCATTCTGATGAACGACTTAATTGGTGTTGTTCTGGCTTAAAGCTAAATCCCTCCAACCCGTCACTGGCAAAAGCTAAATTGCTCAACAACTAATTTAGTTAGAGTATTAAACACATGGTATCTTACCTGAGATTCAGTTATTCAGTTGTCAGTAAAGAGTGGCTAGTGGCTGGTGACTAGTGGAACCAGAATTGCTTCCTTGTCCCCCTTTGTCTCCCTTCGCCCCCTAATCCCCACTCCCTTCGGTCGCGGGGAAGAGCGAGTTCCCCCTTGTCTCTCTTATCCCTCAGCTCCCTCAGCTCTACGACTCTCTCTTCTCCCCGACTCCCCATGTCCTTAAATTCTTTAGGAAACATATTAGAGACTGTCAAACAAGAAAGTCGCTGGCAAGAGCAGCCGCTTCAAAGGGTATTACAGTGCTGGGTTGAGGCTGTTGGGGCAATGGTGGCTACTCATACTCGCCCAGTTTCCATTCAAAGACAAGTTCTCTGGGTTGCGACTTCTAGTGCTGTCTGGGCGCAAGAACTCGCTTTCAGACGACAGCGGATTTTGGAGAAGTTAAATGCTCAATTACCGCAACCTTTGCTAGATATTCGCTTTTCTAGCGCTCAGTGGCAGCAGCTGGCAAAGCAGGATTCATTAATTGACGATCGCATTTCTTCTAGTTCCAGGTCAGGGCGCGCTCATCCGAGTTGGGTTGGTAACGATTCAGCCGCTAAGAGCGATCGCCAGCTGCGCTTTCGCCATCCTCAAGCAGCGTTTAGACACTGGACTGAAGTAACACAAACGCGATCGCGTCACTTACCCTTATGCCCTCAGTGTCAGTGTCATACCCCTGTAGGCGAACTAGAGCGATGGGGAATTTGTTCGATTTGTGCTGCGAAGCAGTGGTAGGAATTGCTGCTGGCATTTCATCAAAAGCTACTTTTATTAGGATCTTCTTTCAGTATTTATTTAAGTCCAAAAATACCTCTAGCGATAGAGGCGAGATGATTTGTAGTACATTTACTGTTGGCTAAAATTCCCTCTTCAGTTTCGCGCTTTTAGAGCATTTTTCTTTGTGAAAGTCAATGTAAGTTTTACGAGTTTAACATTTTCTTCCAATTGATCCCCAATCGTTTTGGCTTGAATTTAAGTAGTTATTATTTGAGCCTTCTGGGACAAGTCTAAATAAATTCTAAAATTATTTTTAGCTTTGAGAGCGCTAGAACCTAGAGTGATTCTTCAGTTGATGCCTCTGAGTCCCTAAAACCCTAGAGGCAAAATAAATGCTGTAGACCCATCCACAACAGCTACTTATATGACCAGCTGCAATCCTGCAACTTCTGCCTGTCGTTATTGTCAGCACTACCAGCCAGAAGGACGGCGAGGAGGTAAGTGTCAGATTCTCGAAGTGCCAGTTCAGGGCAATTGGAAAGCTTGTAGTTTAGCTGTAACTGCTTTTGCTTCCAATTGGGAAAGTTTAGTAGAAGAAATGATGTCTTTGACTTCTGCTTCAGTGCTTGCTGCTCCTGGCGCAACTACTCTCAAACTGCCTGAGCCTGAGTTACTAGAAACAGAGTTCAGCCACGTTCGGATTCAGAGACAGCAGCAGGCGTTACTAGCATAGTTGTATCTTTATGTAACGGTTGTTTGGCTCCGGCTAAATACACCAAAGATGTAATTTAAACCTAATTTAATTTAAAAAAATCTAAGCAATCATTTTAAAACTTACATCGCATCCCAATTTCAGTGGTGCGATTTTTTTATTGAAAAGAATAAAAAATTGAAGAGATACCCGATAGCGTCTCTTCATAGCAATTCTCGATTGTATGGATGACATTTGTAGGGGCGCACAGAGAAAGCGCCCCTACTAGACGTGTATTGCATCCAATTGAAAACCGCTATCAACTCAAAATTAAGGCAACCAAGGATATTGGCGAAAATCTGGTTGGCGCTTTTCTAAAAATGCCTGTTTGCCTTCGGTTCCTTCTTCTGTCATGTAATAGAGTAAAGTGGCATTACCAGCCAGTTCTTGCAAGCCTGCTTGTCCGTCACAATCGGCATTAAAAGCAGCTTTGAGACAGCGAATTGCCAAGGGGCTTTTTTGTAAAATTTCACTCGCCCATTGAATTCCTTCTGATTCTAGTTGTTCGACGGGAACGACGCAGTTAACTAAACCCATTTCTAAGGCTTCGGTAGCATTATATTGACGGCAAAGAAACCAAATTTCTCGCGCCTTTTTCTGTCCGACAATTCGCGCCAGATAGCTAGCCCCAAACCCACCATCAAAACTCCCAACTTTGGGACCTGTCTGTCCGAATATGGCATTATCAGCGGCGATAGTGAGGTCGCAAACGACGTGCAGGACGTGTCCCCCTCCAATCGCATATCCAGCCACCAAAGCAATGACAACTTTGGGCATGGAACGAATTAGGCGTTGTAAATCTAGGACATTTAAGCGGGGAGTCCCTTCATCATCGACATAGCCAGCTTTACCCCTAACGCTTTGGTCGCCGCCCGCACAGAAGGCATATTTACCATCGGTATGAGGTCCAGCACCCGTGAGCAAAATAACGCCGATGTTCCTATCTTCCCTTGCATCGCAAAATGCATCGTACATTTCAAAGATGGTTTTGGGACGAAAGGCGTTGCGCTTGTGGGGACGGTTGATGGTAATTTTGGCAATTCCGTCTGTTTTGTGATAGAGGATATCTTCGTAGGTTTTGGCAATTTGCCAGTTAACTTGCATGGGTTTTAAGGTGCGATCGCATTTTGTTAGTTAAGCATAGTTCTGTCATAGACCGTTTGCAAATCCTGTGCGTTAAAAACTCAACCTTGACTTTAAAAAGTATACGGATATTGTTTATCTAAATTTTTTTTATTTTCATAGAAGTTTTAATTGATCGCAGGCAATATCTTAAACATTCGTAACTTACCTTGAGAACAGCGCAACTCAACCCCTAGCTGAACCCAGGCAAGTAAACATATTGTTTAGACCAAATTTTAGTTATCTTAGTGAAGTATATGAATCTTGCTTAACCAGATATCTAGAAAATCCAAAATATAGAGGTAATTATAGGTTAGCTCTTACGAACACTAGTAACGGTAGAAAAATTTTACCTAGCGAAGAAGTAGACGTTTATGTAGCTCTTTATGGAGCGCATCATTTTTATAAGTTAAATAGTGCTTTCGATGCATTAGATTTATCAAATTTTGTAGGAAAGAATATAGAAATTTTTAGTTATGGCTGTGATCCTGCTACTGAGACTTGTGTTCTAATAGATTACTTGATGTCTAAACAAATAAATTTGTCTATCAAGCGTATTACTTTAATTGAACCATCTCATATTTCACTTGGGAGAGGAGAGCAATATGTAAAATCTACACTTCTCAATCCTCATACAGGTGTAACAATCAGAACTATTAATAAAACCCTAGAGCAATTAAATGCTTATGATGTTAATTCTCAATCTGGCGTTGTGAAACTACACCTTTTCTCTAATATATTAGATGTAGAGCAAGTCGATCTTAGTAGTTTAGCTAGACTAATTCAAGAGTCTCACATAGGAGCAAATTATTTCATCTGCGTTAGCCCTAACTTTAGCTCTGCTCAACAGCGAATCGATACATTTTATCAAATTATAAATAGATTATTTTTAACATCGAATATATCTAACACAGCTCAGAGTGTTATGGGTAGAGTGTGGCTGATGAGAACGGGATGTTTTGTAGAGCGGCAAGTAGATAGGTATCAAAGAATATGTATGGCTTATACAAATTAATTTATTATCTATACATCAATGGGTAAATTTCATGAAGGATAATTTTATTAATCAACTATCTCTCGATTTATTTCATCAACTAGAAGATAATACTAAAAATACTGCTGAAGTCTTAACTCTCCCTGACGGCAAACCTATGCCAAATGCCGAAGTTATTATCTACCGTAGTTTCTTCAACGAATTAGAGAGTAATACTCTATTTCAAGAGTTATTAAACAATATTAAATGGCGACAAGATCGCATGAAACTCTATGGGAAAGAACACGATTTACCCAGATTGATAGCATGGTATGGAGATGAGGGAAGATCGTATACCTTTTCAGGTATTCCGATGAATCCTGATACTTGGACGCAGACATTGCTTTCGATCAAACAAAAAACTGAAGAGACTGTAGAGGTAGAATTTAATAGCGTCTTACTAAATCTTTATCGTAGTGGTAAGGATGGTATATCGTGGCATAGCGATGACGAAAAAGAACTAGGTAAAAACCCAGTTATAGCCTCAGTTAGCTTTGGTGAAGCAAGGCGTTTTCAAATGAAACATAAACTTGACAAAAGCTTAGAAAAACTAGAAGTCAATTTAACTAATGGTAGCCTTTTAATTATGAAAGGTTCAACCCAACACCATTGGCAGCATCAAATACCAAAAACAGCGAAAGCAGTTGAGCCAAGGATAAATCTAACCTTTAGGGTAATTCAAACAACTAAATAAGCTAAATTTGGTTTCAATTGAATTTGTTTTGCCTACAGGTGAGAAGTCTGCGTGAACGCTCAAATGAGCAGGGCGGGTTTGTTAAAACTTTCTGTTAAAAACAAAGTTTTTTGCTCAACCCGCCCCTACGATTAATCTTGCTTCATCCAGCTGAACATGGCGCGTAAATCTTTGCCAACTTCCTCAATTGGGTGTTCGGCTTCTTGACGGCGTGTGGCAGTAAATCCAGGTTTCCCAGCTTGGTTTTCTAATACGAATTCCCGCGCAAATTGACCCGATTGAATTTCTTGCAGCACTTTCTTCATCTCTGCTTTGGTCTGCTCGGTGACAATCCGAGGACCGCGAGTATAATCGCCATATTCGGCAGTATTGGAAATGCTATCGCGCATTTTTGCCAAACCACCTTCGACAATTAAATCAACAATTAACTTGACTTCATGCAGACATTCAAAATATGCCAATTCCGGTTGATAACCAGCATCAACTAACGTTTCAAAACCTGCTTTAATTAGCGCGCTCAAACCACCACACAATACTGCTTGTTCGCCAAATAAATCGGTTTCTGTCTCTTCTCTAAATGTGGTTTCGAGAATACCAGCGCGAGTTCCACCAATACCTTTAGCGTAAGCCATAGCGCGATCGCGGGCTTGTCCGCTAGCATCCTGATATACGGCAAACAAACAGGGTACGCCTTGTCCTTGTTCGTATGTCCGCCGCACCAAATGCCCTGGTCCCTTCGGTGCAACCATGACGACATCGACATCCGCAGGAGGCACGACCTGAGCAAAATGAATGTTAAATCCGTGGGCAAAAGCTAAGACTTTACCTTCTTTCAAATGCGGTGCAATTTCTTGTTGGTAAACGCTTTTTTGCACTTCATCCGGCAGCAGAATCATAATTAAGTCTGCTTTTTGTGCTGCCTCAGCTACCGGATATACTGTTAAACCCGCAGCTTTGGCTTTTTCTGCTGACTTGCTGCCAGGATACAGCCCGACTATGACATTTATACCGCTATCTTTGAGATTGAGGGCGTGGGCGTGACCTTGAGAGCCGTAGCCGATAATTGCAACTGTTTTCTGCGCTAATAAATCTAAATTGGCATCTGTGTCATAGTACATCCGAGCCATAACAACAACTCTCCTTGGGGGCAAGCATCTAAAGTCTGCAAACTTTCTATAATACCTGAAATTGGGTAATTGGTAATTGATAGTTGGTAATTAGTAACAATCCAGCGTTTTGACTTTTGACTTTTGACTTTTGACTTTTGACTTTTGACTTTTGACTTTTGACTTTTGACTTTTGACTTTTGACTTTTGACTTACTTATTACCCTTTGGGCTGATGGTGTTCGTGCCAGTGACGGGCAATGTCGATGCGGCGACAGATCCAAACGCGATCGCGCTGCTGAATATAATCGAGAAAACGTGCTAAAGCCGCAGTCCTACCAGGTCTACCGACAAGGCGACAATGTAACCCAATACTCATCATTTTGGGGGCTGTTTCTCCCTCGGCGTACAAAACATCAAAAGCATCGCGCAGATAGGCAAAGAATTGATCGCCTGAATTAAACCCTTGCGCCGTCGCAAAACGCATGTCGTTGTTATCTAAGGTATAAGGAATGACGAGATGGGGTTTACCGTAGTCATGCACCCAGTAAGGCAGATCGTCGGCGTAGCTGTCGGAGTCGTAGAGAAACCCGCCTTCTTCTACTACCAACTTGCGCGTATGCGGGCTATTGCGTCCCGTATACCAGCCGAGGGGACGGCTTCCCGTTGCTTGGGTATGAATGGCGATCGCTTTTTGTAAATGCTCTCGTTCCAAATCCTCGCCAAAATATTTATAGTCAATCCAGCGATAGCCGTGGCTGGCAATTTCCCAATCTGCTTCTTGCATGGCGGCTACTGCTTCGGGGTTGCGTTCTAACGCCATCGCTACCCCGTATACCGTAACGGGAATCCCTCTTTGCGTAAACAGCCGATACAGCCGCCAAAACCCCGCCCGACTGCCATATTCATACATGGACTCAATATTCATGTGCCGCGCCCCTGCTAGGGGTTCTGCACCGATAATTTCTGACAGAAAGGCTTCAGAAGCCATATCTCCATGTAGAATGCAGTTCTCTCCACCTTCTTCGTAGTTAATCACAAATTGAACCGCTACGCGGGCTCGTCCTTGCCATTTAGGATCGGGAGGGGTACGACCGTAACCAATTAAATCGCGGGGATATGGTGTAGGCATTGTGTCTGTGTACTCATACGAGAAATTTCAGCGGAAGCGATCGTCGTTATTTTCAACGATAGTACTCACGACCTAGAGAAAAAAATCGGCAAAATAGAGGGAGCAACGATTTACACCAAACTAAAAAATACTAAACAAACAACCTCCAAATGAATGTTACCCCCACACCGCTAGAACCAGAAATCCTAGAACCAGCTACATTCAGCCACGTTCCTGTATTGAGCCGAGAGTTAATCGCTGGTTTGGCGGTGCGAGCGGGGGGACACTATCTAGATGCTACCGTCGGAGGTGGGGGTCATAGTAGGCTAATTTTGCAAGCTGCGCCAGATGTGAAGCTAACAGCACTCGATCGCGATGCAGCCGCGATCGCCGCAGCCCAAACTCAACTAGCAGAATTTGGCGATCGAGTACAATTTTTACGGAGTAATTTCGCGACTTACACCCCTCAAAACGCAACTTTTGATGGTATTATCGCCGATTTAGGTGTAAGTTCTTACCAATTTGATACAGCGGCAAGAGGCTTTAGTTTTCGCCATGAAGCGCCTCTGGATATGCGTATGGACGATCGCCAATCTCTGACAGCGGCGGCAGCGATTAACACCTGGGATGAAAAAAAACTAGCAGATATTTTCTTTCATTATGGCGAGGAAAGATTTTCACGCCGGATTGCTCGGCGGATTGTGGAAAAACGCCCGTTTCATACGACGACAGAACTAGCTGCTGCGATCGCCTCTGCTGTTCCTGGTGCATATCGTCATGGAAGGATTCACCCTGCTACCCGCGTGTTTCAAGCATTGCGAATTGCCATAAATGACGAACTAACCTCCCTAGAAAATTTCCTGCAACTAGCACCAACTTGGCTCAAACCAGGGGGAAGTATTATCGTTATTAGTTTTCACAGTTTAGAAGATCGGATTGTCAAAAATGCCTTCCGAGCGTCCGAGCTATTACAAATTATTACTAAAAAACCACTCATTGCCCAAACAGCTGAACTAGCCCAAAATCCTCGCTCTCGCTCAGCTAAGTTACGAATAGCAACAAGAAGAGATGGTAATGGGTAATGGGTAGTTGGTAGTTGATTGTCAGTTGTCAGTAAGAGCGTGAAGAAAGGATGTGGGGTGTAAAGATTTTAAATTTCTTTCTCCCTCAGCAACCTTGCGCTCCCGATCGCTCCCTCAGCTCTCTTCTCCCTGCTCCCTACTCCCTTAGCTTGATTTCCGATGCGATCGTTCACAAATCCTTCACATCTTTTGCCTAAGCTCTAAGCTAATTGGAGTCAAGAGCTACAAAATGCAGGTTTGATGAGGGATATTCAAACTCCGCGATCGCATACAAAGGAAAACAAGTCATATGGATTCAAACTGGAAACATAAAACTAAATTTCCGCTTCGTTTATATCTCAAACAACTATTTTTTGGTTCTCTGGATAAAGTTATTCTCAGCCCTACTGCTTTTTGGTATACGTACCAGATCGAGCTTTTAGAAAAATGTTGGCTACAAGATATAAGTCAGCAATTAGAAGACTATTTATATGATAATTGGGACTTCTTTTTAATTGAAAACCACTGGGACTTTTATTGGATGTATCAAGTAGAACGCTGTTGGGAACGAGATTGCATAGAATTTTTAGAAAATTGTTGGCTGCAAGAAGAATAAAGTCAAAAGTTAAAAGTCACAAGTCAAAATCGAGGAGACAGGCGACAAAAGACAGAAGTTATGACTAACCACCGATCGTTAGTCACTAATAACTACTCACTTCTCAATAACTACAAATTGCCCAGGAGGAATGAATTAGGATGAGAATTCTTAAAGTTCAAACATTGCGGGGTCCAAACTACTGGAGCATTCGCCGCCATCAACTAGTTGCTATGCAGCTAGACTTGCAAGAATTGGCAGAAAAACCATCTAATGAAATTCTAGGTTTTTACAAGGGTTTAGTTGAAGCACTACCCAGCTTAGAGGGACATTTCTGTTCTCCTGGGTGTCGCGGCGGCTTCCTAATGCGGCTACGAGAAGGCACGATGATGGGTCATGTAGTCGAACACGTAGCCTTAGAACTACAAGAACTAGCAGGAATGCCAGCAGGCTTTGGACGTACCCGCGAGACGGCTACTGCTGGGGTTTATCACGTTGTATTTGAGTACGAAAACGAGAAAGCCGGACGCTATGCAGCCCGTGCCGCTGTAAGGCTGTGTCAAAGTATTTTGGATCTGGGATACTATCCCCAATCGGAACTAGAACGAGATCTTCAAGATCTCAAAGCACTTCACCAAGATGCGGCTTTGGGTCCTAGTACAGAAGCAATTATTCAAGCAGCAGAGGCGCGAGATATTCCTTGGATGCAACTCGGGGCGCGTTATTTAATTCAACTCGGCTATGGCAAAGGGCAGAAGCGCATACAGGCAACTTTAAGCGGCAACACGGGTCTTTTAGGTGTCGAACTTGCCTCTGATAAAGAAGCTACTAAATATATTCTCAGCAATGCTGGCGTACCCGTTCCTAGAGGTACGGTTATCAATTATTTTGACGAACTAGAAGATGCGATCGCCTCTGTTGGTGGTTATCCCATCGTTATCAAACCGCTAGACGGCAACCACGGTAGAGGCATTACACTCGATATTCAAACTTGGGAAGCCGCAGAAGCCGCCTATGATGCAGCCAAAGCAGTTTCTCGCTCCATTATTGTCGAACGCTACTATCAAGGGCGCGACCATCGCGTAGTTGTAGTTGATGGTAAAGTTGTCGCAGTTGCCGAACGCATTCCCGCTCATGTTGTGGGAGATGGTAGGAGTACGATTGAGGAATTAATCGAAATTATCAATCAAGACCCCGATCGCGGCGACGGACACGATAATATCCTCACCCGCATTCAGCTCGATCGCAATAGCGATCGCCTCTTAGCACAACAGGGCTACAGTTTAGATAGTATTCTAGACCGAGATGAAATTTGCTATCTACGAGCTACAGCAAACCTCAGCACTGGTGGTATTGCTTGCGATCGCACTGATGAAATTCACCCGGAAAACATTTGGCTAGCGCAACGTGTAGCAAAAATTATCGGTCTAGATATTGCCGGAATCGATATTGTTACCCCAGATATCAGCCGTCCTTTGCGAGAAGTGGGTGGCGTAGTGGTAGAAGTGAATGCCGCGCCTGGTTTTCGGATGCATACCCATCCCAGCCAGGGTAAGCCTCGCGATGTCGCGGGAGCAGTCATCAACATGCTGTTTCCCCCCGGTAAATCCAGCCGCGTTCCCATCCTTGCTGTCACCGGAACCAATGGTAAAACCACAACCACGCGCTTACTTGCCCATATCGTCAAGCAAACTGGTAAGACTGTCGGCTACACCACAACCGATGGGACGTATATCGGCGATTGTTTAGTCGATCGAGGCGATAATACAGGTCCTCAAAGCGCTCGGTTAATTCTACAAGACCCCACGGTAGACGTGGCTGTATTAGAAGCAGCACGAGGCGGAATTTTGCGCTCTGGGTTGGGATTCAATGCCTGTGATGTCGGAATTATTTTGAATGTAGCTGCCGATCATTTAGGAATTGGCGACATTAATACAGTCGAGCAACTAGCTCACCTCAAGAGTGTCGTTGCAGAAACCGTATTTCCCCACGGTTATGCTATTCTCAACGCTGACGATCCTTTAGTTGCAGCAATGGCAAAACGGGTGAAAGCTCAAATAGCCTACTTTTCACTCAACCCAAATAATCCCATCGTGCGAGAACATACTCGACATGGGGGCTTAGCGGCAGTTCATGAAGACGGTTATTTGTCAATACTGCAAGGAGAAATCAAACTACGACTCGAACAAGCAGTCAACGTACCGCTAACAATGGGCGGACGCGCCAACTTTGCGATCGCCAATGCCTTAGCTGCGAGTTTGGCAGCATTTACCCAAAGAATCCCCTTGGGACAGATTAAAGCTGGATTGCAGACATTTCAACCATCTGCCAGCCAAACCCCAGGTAGGATGAATTTATTTGAGTTAGGCGATTATCACGCACTAGTTGACTACGCCCATAACCCCCATAGTTACGAGGCATTGGGTAGCTTTGTCCGCAACTGGCAAGGAGAAAGGATCGGCGTAATCGGGGGACCTGGCGATCGCCGCGACGAAGACTTCATTACCTTGGGCAAACTCGCCGCCGAAATGTTTGACTTTATTATCGTCAAAGAAGACGACGATACGCGCGGTCGTCCCCGTGGCGAAGCCGCAGACTTAATCGAAAAAGGCATCCGTCAAGCCAATTCCGACTGCCACTACGAATCCATTTTGGCAGAGACAAGAGCCATTAACACCGCCCTCGACATGGCTTCTCGTGGTAGTTTAGTAGTCGTCCTCCCCGAAAGCGTCAGTCGTGCCATTCGTTTGATTGAATCTCGCCGAGGATAAATCGGGAGTCGGTAGGGGCGGGTTTGAAAACCCGCCCGTACGGGAGTCGGGAGTCGGGGAAGAAGAAAGCAGAGGGAGCAATTCCAAGTCACAAGTTGCAAGTAGCAGCACTCACCACTACCAACTACCAACTACCAATTACCAATCACCAATTACCAATTACCAACTACCCCTAGTTATGACCCCTCAACCCGCCCTTCTCGTTCTTGCCGATGGTACTGCTTATCATGGTTTATCTTTCGGTGCTACTGGTACTACCGTTGGCGAAGTCGTGTTTAATACTGGTATGACTGGGTATCAAGAAGTCTTAACCGATCCCAGCTATCGCGGTCAAATTGTCACCTTTACCTACCCAGAATTGGGAAATACAGGCGTAAATCCTGAAGACGAAGAATCCGATCGCCCCCAAGTGAAAGGTGCGATCGCCAAAAATGTCTG
Source organism: Chroococcidiopsis cubana SAG 39.79 (assembly GCF_003991895.1). Classification (NCBI taxonomy): domain Bacteria; kingdom Bacillati; phylum Cyanobacteriota; class Cyanophyceae; order Chroococcidiopsidales; family Chroococcidiopsidaceae; genus Chroococcidiopsis; species Chroococcidiopsis cubana. Next base: position 208,488 of record NZ_RSCK01000002.1, on the reverse strand, counting down.
TTACCGTCCTAGCAATTGGCGCTCTACTGGCAGTTTGCCTGACTACCTCAAACAGCACAACATCCCTGGAATTTACGGCATCGATACCCGCGCCTTAGTCCGCAAGATCCGCGAAGTAGGATCGATGAATGGCGCTATTTCTACAGAAATTCTTGACGAAGCAGAGTTATTGCAACTCGTCCTCGCTGCCCCCAGTATGGCAGGATTAAACTTGGTCAGTGAAGTCACCACATCCACTGCTTATGAGTGGGCTGGAACGACTGATTCTGTATGGGAATTTAAACCAGTATCCCCAGATGGCGAGACTCTCACCGTTGTTGCCATTGACTTTGGCATCAAACGCAACATTCTGCGGCGACTAGCGAGTTATGGCTGTCGCGTCATTGTCGTTCCTGCTAATACGCCACCAGAAGAGATTCTGAAATACAATCCCGACGGCATCTTTCTTTCCAATGGACCTGGTGACCCCGCCGCCGTTGCCGAAGGACTTGAAACGACAAAAGCCCTTCTTTCAGCCCAGAAACCAATATTTGGTATTTGCATGGGACATCAAATACTAGGTCGGGCGTTAGGGGCAGAAACCTTCAAGCTAAAATTCGGTCATCGCGGTTTGAATCAACCTGCTGGCTTACAAAGGCAAGTCGAAATTACCAGTCAAAATCACGGCTTTGCGATTGATGCGGATTCCATTCCCGCAGATGTCGAAATTACTCATCTCAATTTAAACGATCGCACCGTAGCAGGATTGCGCCACAAATCCCTACCCCTATTCTCAGTCCAATACCACCCTGAAGCTAGCCCTGGTCCCCACGACGCAGATTACTTATTTGCCAATTTCGTCGAATCCATGCGCCAGTCACGCACTGTAGGAGTGTAAAAGTCAAAAGTTAAAAGTTAAAAGTCAAAAATCAGAAGTGTTTCACTAGTTGTTAACACTGATAACTGTTAACTGATAACTGTTAACTGATTCTTGATTGGAGTAGCTAAATACTTAGCGATCGCACTTACCATAGTACGAGGACACTGGGGAGGCATAGTCTGCCGAAATGACTGATAATAATCTTGACGAGATTCTTCAAATAGATAGCGCAGTTCCACTAATGGATTCGCATGATGATCGACGCGCAAATCCAGATAGGGATAAACATCTTGATGCACGACATATAGCGCCGCCGATTGCCGTCCCCGTTTGTCTCCCCCAGCCGCCTCGCCAGCTTCTAAAGCGTGTAATAGGCGATCGCAAAACTCCATTTCCGCTTTGGCTTGATATGCATCTGTCATCGCTACCAAAACTTGTTCGCCTACCAGCATATTTCCGGCTACAGAAAAGTAGGGATATGTCAAGTGTCCCGCCCAACCAACGCAATCTTCACCCGTCCAAGCTGCCGTATGACCGCGACGATCTACCAGATGTAGCTGACGCTGGTGGCAATTGAGATCGTCTTGTAGCAAAAGCTGTAATGTATCTTCAGCCGAAACCCCATGTTCTAACAATTGCAGGCTGCAAATTCCCAATAACGGGTTAGTTTGACCTTGAGTCGCGATCGCCCCTACAGTTGCCTTAGCATGAGGTACGAGCGCCCCTACAGCCAGATGCTTAGTTGCCACTGCTACCCCAGTCATTTGCGTTGCTGCATCCCAAGCCACAATTGAGAAGGTCATAAATTCCAGAGCGCCCGAATCGTCAAGTCACGTACATGAATGTTATTCCCAGATAACATTTATTCGCGATCGCTTACTGTTTTGGATTTAACAATTTGTAGGAAATGGTAATGAGTGAGTGACTGGTGGCTAGTGGCTAGTGGCTGTATTCTTAATTTCTAATCACCAGTCACTAGTCACTAGTCACTGTTCTGAAAAATCAAATCCAACCTTCGCTGTGCTGCTTGTAATGCCTCGGTAGGGGTGCTTTTCCCTAATAAAACAGCTTCTAGCGCCCTACCTAAATTTTCTGACAAGCGACTGTAACCAGGAAAAATGGGACGCGATCGCCCGTATTTTGCTTGTGCTAAAAACACTTCTACGGCAGGCTGTTTTTTGATGAAATCTTGATATTTCTGGCTTTCCCTTGCCTTCATATTGACGGGTAAATATCCCGTACCAATTGCCCAATCAGTTTGAAATCCTTCGCTGACAACATACTCAGCAAACTTGAGGGCGGCTCGTTCGCGTTCGGGCGTAGACTTGAATACAAATAGGTTTTCTCCACCAATTGCAGTTGCTTGGCGATCGCCTTTGGGAATCGGAAACACGCCAAAATCTATTCCTGTGGTTTGGAACTGTCCCAGCGTCCAGGGTCCAGTCAATTGCATCGCCACTTTCCCAGCTAAGAAAGCATCGATTTCAAATCCTCGTTCTGGTAAAGATAGAACGACAGAACCATCATCGACTAAATCGCGCCACAATCTCAGCGAGGCGATCGCACCCTTGTCGTCTGCTACATTTACATTTGCTGGTTGTTGGGGATTGTTACTTGCCAACTCGCCACCGCCACTCCACAGGAAGGGTAGCCACAGAAAGACGCTAAATTCTCCTTTCCCTAACGGCAAAAACATTCCGTGTTGGTCGATCCGCTTGTCTCCGTCTTTGTCGATGGTTAATTGACGTGCGACTTGACGTAATTCTTCCCAAGTTTGCGGTAACTGGGTAATTCCTGCGGCTTGAAATAAGCTGGGACGGTAAAATACGCCTACGTTATTTACGCCAAACGGCACAGACCAAGTATGCCCTTGATACTCCATCGTTGCAAACAGGCTAGGATCGATTTCATCTTTGACGGGAGAAGTTTGTAGCAGATCGTCCAAAGGACGAATTGCATCGAGTTCCACTAACTGTCCAGTTAGCGTGGCATTAAACCATAGTAAATCTGGTGGTGCATTTCCTACTACCGCTGCCAAAATTTTCGGTAATTGCTGTTCTGCTTGTCCGACATATAAAGATTCTACTTGAATGTCAGAATGCTCTCGATTGAAGCGATCTACCAGCGTTTGCAAAACATCTCGATTGGGTGGTGGATTTACCCCTTGCCACAGCGTAATTTTGGTAACTCCAGAATTACTAGGTGTAGCCTGACATCCTACCAAAGTTAGGGTTACTACGAGTAAGAGGAGAAGAAATTTAGTTTTGACTAGGTAGCGATTGAGCAACTTCACTAGTTTTTTCAATTGACTTTTAAGTTTTATTGTCGAAATTTTAGTCTAGAATTGCCTTCTGTAGATAAACGCGGGTAAATAGGTATTTTTGATATATTGTCAGATATATT